>JANQRO010000300.1 GCA_028284525.1 Myxococcota bacterium
TCGCCGGTCTCGCGGGGGGCGAGCTCGCGGCGCGCATCACGGGTCGCCTGCCCGACCCCGACTAGCCCGGCCCGGTCGACGGGCCCTGTGCCGCCGCGCACGAGGTGGACCCGGCGCGCGCTTTCACCGCATGCCCGCTGGGCTATCGTCCGCGCGATGACCGCTCGCCGCTCGCGCGCGACGCGCGAGCCCTCCGACCCGTCCAAGCCTGCGAGTCCGAAGCCCGAACGCGCCGGCCGCACCAAGCGCGACGACGGAGCGTCGGAAGACACGGCTCCTCCCTTCGAAGAGGGGATGGAGCGCCTCGAGCAGCTCGTCGGCGAGCTCGAGGGGGGAGAGCTCCCCTTGGAGCGCGCCCTCGGCGCCTTCGAGGAAGGGGTCGGGCTGGCGCGCGCCCTCGACCGGCAGCTCGACGAGGCCGCACAGCGGGTCGAGGTGCTCCTGCGCGAAGGCGGGCGCCTGGCGACCGAGCCCCTGGACGCGGAGGGCGACGACGAGGGACCCGGGGACGCGCGTCACAAGGAGGCCTAAATGGAGCTCCGCGCCTACATGGAAGACCGCGCCGCGAAGGTGGACGCGGCTCTCGAGGCCTGGCTGCCGGAAGCCGAGCGCCCGCCGGCGGCGCTGCACGCCGCGATGCGGCACCTGGTCTTCCCCGGCGGGAAACGGCTGCGACCGATCCTCGCCTGCGCGGGGGCCGAAGCCCTCGGGGCGCCCAGCGATCGCGCGATGCCGATGGCGATCGCCGTCGAGCTCGTCCACATCTATTCGCTGGTGCACGACGACCTTCCGTGTATGGACGACGACGACGAACGCCGCGGGCGTCCCACCGTCCACGTGGTCTACGGCGAGGCCACCGCCGTGCTCGCCGGGGACGGCCTGTTGGCGTCGGCCTTCGAGTGTCTCACCCGCGCGCCGGGGTACGAGGCGGAGCAACTCCTCGGCGCCGTCGGCGATCTCTCCCACGCCGCGGGCTCCCTGCAGCTCGTCGGGGGACAGGTCGACGATCTCTCGATCGGCGAGCGGCTGCCCGGGGCCGACGAGGTCGAGGGCATCCACCTGCGCAAGACGGCGGCGCTCATGACCGCCGCCGTCGTCGGTGGGGCGCGTCTCGGCGGGGGCGGGCACGACGACCTCGAGCGGCTGCGCGAGTTCGGGCTTCGTCTCGGGGTCGCCTTCCAGATTGCCGACGACCTCCTCGACCGCGACGACGACGAGCCCTGCTCGTCGGTGCGTGTGCTCGGCGAGGACGGAGCCCGCGCCCGGGCGGCGGAGCTGATCGCCGAGGCGGAGGCGCGGCTCGCGCCCTACGGCGCCGCGGCCGAGCCGCTGCGGGCCCTGGCGCGTTTTTCGATCGGTCGCGACCGATGACCGCGGAGACCCTGCTCGAGCGCATCGAGAGCCCCGCCGATCTCCGCGCCCTCAGCCCCGAGCAGGTGGCCGACGTGGTCGTGTTGCTCCGCGACGAGATCGTGCGCCGGGTGTCGAAGACGGGCGGACACCTCGCGTCGAGCCTCGGCGCCGTCGAGCTGATCACCGGCATCCACTATCTCTTCGACACGCCCACCGATCGCCTGGTCCTCGACGTCGGTCACCAGGGCTACGCCCACAAGATGCTCACCGGCCGACGTCGCCCCTTCGACGAGATCGGCAAGGAGGGCGGGATCGGGAAGTTCCTGCGCCGCGAGGAATCGGAACACGACCACTTCGGGGCCGGTCACGCGGGCACTTCCGTGTCGGCGGCCCTGGGCATCGCGCGGGCCAAACAACACCGAGGCGAAGCCGGCGCCGCGATCGCGCTGATCGGCGACGGCGGCATGACGGCGGGGATGGCCTTCGAGGCGCTCAACCACGCCGGAGAGCTCAAGCAGCGCAACCTCCTGGTCGTGCTCAACGACAACGAGATGTCGATCGCGCCCAACGTCGGCGCGATGTCCTCGTTTCTCTCGCGGAAGTGGTCCGCACCGCTCACCCGGCGGCTCAAGCACTACGTGCGCGACGTCCTCGACGCCTTTCCGGGGGACATGGTGCGCTGGGCGCACAAGGCCGAGGAGTCGTTCAAGGCCTTCATCTCGCCGAGCCTGCTCTTCGAGGCGCTGGGCTTCCGCTACCTCGGGCCCATCCAGGGCAACTCGATCGACGAGGTGCTCGAGACCCTCGGCAACGCGCGGCGCATGATCGCCGATGGCGAAGGCCCGGTGCTCGTCCATGCGATCACCGCCAAGGGCTTTGGCTACGCACCCGCCGAGGCCGACCCCTTCCGCTACCACGGCGTGACCCCCTTCGAGGTCGAGTCGGGGGAGATGGCGAAGAAGAGCGGCGGCGCACCCTCCTACACGAAGGTGTTCTCCGACGCGCTGATCGAGCTGGCCCACCAGGACGAGCGCGTCGTCGGCATCACCGCGGCGATGCCCGACGGCACGGGTCTCGACCGTTTCCAGGCCGTCCACCCCGATCGCTACTACGACGTCGGCATCGCCGAGCAGCACGCCGTGACCTTCGCGGCAGGTCTTGCCACCGAGGGGATGAAGCCGGTCGCGGCGATCTACTCGACCTTCCTGCAGCGCGCCTTCGACCAGGTGGTGCACGACGTGTGCGTGCAGAACCTCGACGTGACCTTCGCCCTCGATCGGGCGGGTCTGGTGGGTGCCGACGGCGCCACCCATCAGGGGCTCTACGACATCGGCTACCTGCGGATGCTGCCCAACATGGTGGTGATGGCGCCCAAGGACGAGAACGAGCTGCGCCACATGTTGCAGACCGCGATCTTCCACCCGGGTCCCGCCGCGCTGCGGTTCCCCCGCGGCGCCGGTGTGGGCGTGCCCCTCGAGCCGGAGCTCAAGAGCTTGCCCCTGGGTGAGGCCGAGCTGCTTCGGGACGGCGACGACCTGGCGATCCTGGCCTTTGGCCACGTGGTCCACCCGGCCCTCGAGGCGGCGGAGCGCTTGGCGGGGGAGGGTGTCTCCGCGGCGGTGCTCAACGCCCGCTTTGCAAAGCCCCTCGACGTCGAGCGCATCGCGTCCCTGGCGCTCCGCTGTCGCCGCGTCCTCACCGTCGAGGAGGGGAGCGGGCTCGCCGGCTTCGGCGCCGCGGTGATGGAGGCCCTCGCGGAACGCGGGGTGGGGGCGACGCTGCGGACCCTCGCCATCCCCGACCGGGTGGTGGAGCACGGCAACCCCGACGAGATCCGCGCGGCCCTGGGTCTCGACGCCGCCGGGATCGCCGCCGCCGCGCGGCAGCTCGCGCGGCGCTCCTGAGCCGGCGACGCCTCGACGAGCGGGTGGTCGCGGCGGGTCTCGCCGAGACGCGAAGCCGCGCCCAGGCGCTGATCCTGGCCGGTGAGGTCCTGGTGGACGACGTCCCGGTGACCAAGGCCGGGACTCCCGTCGCAGAGGACGCGGTGCTCCGGCTCCGAACGGCGCCGCGTCGCTACGTCTCGCGTGGCGGCGAGAAGCTGGCGGGGGCCCTCGACGTCTTCGGGGTGGCGCCGGCCGGGCGCCGATGTCTCGACGTCGGGGCCTCGACCGGGGGCTTCAGCGACTGTCTGCTCCAGCGCGATGCGGCCCGGGTGGTGGCGGTCGACGTCGGCTACGGCCAGCTCCACCCCCGCCTGCGCGCCGACCCTCGGGTCCGGGTCCTCGAGCGCACCAACGCGCGGCGCCTCGAGCCCGCCCAGCTCGAGGGCGAGGGTCCCGTCGACCTCGTGGTGATCGACGTCTCGTTCATCTCGCTGCGCCTGATCCTGCCCGCCGTGGCCGCTTGCGCGCCGGGCGCCGAGGTGGTCGCGCTCGTGAAACCCCAGTTCGAAGTGGGTCGCGGGGAGGTCGGGAAGGGCGGTGTCGTGCGCGACGACGCCCTCCGTCGGCGGGCCGCCGACGAAATCGCCGCGTGCGCGGCCACCCTGGGCTGGGAGGAGGTCGGACGGGCCGACAGTCGTCTTCCAGGCCCCAAGGGGAATCGCGAGCTCTTCCTCCACCTCAAGCCGGTCGGAGTGCCTCCCGATGAACCTTCTTGACGTTCGGCGACGTGGTTTTATCCTTGCACTCGCCCGAAATCGCTAGGGGATTCGACAGATGGCCATTGTATCGCTCACCTCCGCTGCCGCAGAGCGCGTCCGCGACCTACTCGACCGCGACGGCAAGCTCGGCAGCCACGGACTTCGTCTCAAGGTCGTGGGGGGCGGCTGCTCCGGGCTCCAGTACCAGCTGGGCTTCGACGACCAGGTGTCCGACCAGGACAGCGAATACAAGACCGGAGAGGTGCGCGTCATCGTCGACGACAGGAGCGCGGTGTATCTGGCCGGATCGACCCTCGACTACCTCGACACGCTGCAGGAATCGGGCTTCAAGGTCGAGAATCCCAACGCGACCTCCACCTGTGGCTGTGGTGAGTCCTTCGGCGCCTAGGCGCCATACCCGGTGACGCCTCCGGGCGGCGCCGCCGCTCCGCTCTACCTCGACTATCAGGCTACGACCCCGGTGGACGACCGGGTGTTCGAGGCCATGCGCCCCTACTTCCGCGAGCATTTCGGGAACGCCGCGAGCACGACCCACGCCTTTGGCTGGCGCGCCGACGCCGCCGTGACCCTGGCGCGCGAGCAGGTCGCCGACGCCCTCGGAGCGACCTCCCCCGAGCAGGTGATCTTCACCAGCGGCGCGACCGAGTCCAACAACCTCGCCCTGCTCGGCAGCGCCGAGGCGCGTAGACGCCGCGGGCGGCATCTGATCTCCGTCGCCACCGAGCACCCGTCGGTACTCGACCCGCTGGGCGCCCTGGCCGAGCGCGGCTTCGACGTGACCCTGCTGCCGGTCGGGCCCGATGGAGTGCTCGACCCGGAGGTCCTCCGCGGGGCGCTGCGTCCCGACACCCTCCTCGTCTCCGTGATGGCGGCCAACAACGAAATCGGGGTGCTCCAGCCGATCGAGTCCCTGGCGGCCATCGCCCGGGAGGCCGGGGCGCTGGTCCACTGCGATGCCGCACAAGCGGTGACCAAGGTGCCCTTCGACGTGTCGGCCCTCGGCGTCGACCTCGTCTCCGTCTCGGCCCACAAGTGCTACGGCCCCAAAGGCGTCGGTGCGCTGTGGGTACGGGCGCCGCGCGTGCGCCCGGCGCCCCTGCTCTTCGGAGGGGGGCACGAGGCCGGTCTGCGCCCGGGGACCCTCCCGGTACCGCTGCTTGTCGGAATGGGCGCCGCCTTCGAGATCGGCAGCGCGCTGCGAGAGCACGAGGCGGCAACCCTCGTGAAGCTTCGCACCCAACTCCTCGCGCGGCTGCGGGAAGGGCTCGGCGACGCGATCGCCGTGAACGGCGATCTCGAGCGGCGGCTCCCCGGCAACTTGAACCTCCGGGTCGCGGGAATCGACGCCACCCTGCTGGTCTCCGCGCTCTCCGACGTCGCGTTGTCGGTCGGATCGGCCTGCGCATCCGCAACCCCACAGCCCAGCCATGTGCTCAAGGCGCTCGGATTGCCCGACGCTGCGCTGCGCGGCTCGTTCCGGGTCGGGCTCGGTCGCGATACCGACGCCCAGACGATCGATCGCGCGGCGTCGCGACTCCTCGAGGAGATCGATTTGCTGCGGCGGGCCGCTCCGGCGGGTACGCTCCGGGACCGGCCCGACCTGGCCTCGGCTGGCAACGTGGAGTGAACGTGACGGAACGGCGCGCAACCAACATCACCTGGCACGAGACCGAGACCACTCGCGAAGAACGCGAGAGCCTGCTCGGCCAGCGCGGCGCCACGGTCTGGCTCACCGGTCTCTCCGGTTCCGGAAAGTCGACGGTCGCGGTGGCGGCCGAGCAAGCGCTGATTCGCAGCGGTCACGCCGCCTACGTGCTCGATGGCGACAATGTCCGTCACGGACTCAACCAGAACCTCGGGTTCTCGCCCGAAGACCGCACCGAGAACATCCGCCGCATCGGCGAGGTCGCGAAGCTCTTCGCCGACGCCGGACTGATCGTCCTGACCTCGTTCATCTCGCCCTACCGCGAGGATCGCGACCGGGTGCGCGCCCTCCACGACAATGGGCGCTTCCTCGAGGTGTTCGTCGACGCCGACCTCGCGACCTGCGAGGCGCGCGACGTCAAGGGCCTCTACAAGAAGGCTCGCGCCGGCGAGATCCCGGAGTTCACAGGGATCTCCGCTCCCTACGAATCCCCCGATCGCGCGGAGCTCGTGCTCGACACCGCCGCCCACGACGTCGAGGCGTGCGTGGAGCAGCTCCTCGCCTGTCTCGAGAACCGGGGGCTGTTGAAGCCGTGAGCCACGCCGTCCCCACCCTGCGCCGCGACGCCACGCGGCGGTGGCCCGTGCTGGCCGCGGCGCTGCTCGTCGTGGCCGCCGGCTGCGCCACACCGCGGGGCGCCGGCCCCGCCGACGGGGTGCCCGAGACGGCACCGGACCCGGGCGGGGCGCCGCTCTCGGAGTTCGGCGATCGCGGGGCCGATTTCTACTACCTGGTGGGGCGCGAGTTCGAGCTCGAGGGACGGGACGAAGCCGCGATCGGGGCGTACCGCAAAGCCCTCGAGAGCGATCCGAACGCCGCACTCATCCATCACAAGCTCTCCCAGCTCCTGGCGCGTCGAGGTCGGGTGGCGGAAGCCCAAGGCGAAGCCGAGCAGGCCTTCGAGCTCGCGCCCGCCGAGCCCCGGTACCGGCTCTTTCTGGCGCGGCTCTACCGGCTCCAGCCGGAGGTCCCGGTCGAGGACACCGAGGCGGTGTTGCTCGACCCCGACGACCGACCCTTCGACGCCGAGGCGGGCATCCTGCTCTTCGGGCTCTATGCCGACCGGGGCCGCCCCGAGGAAGCCCTCGAACTCGCCGAGTGGCTGGTGCTCGAGTACCCCGACAACCTGCGCGGCTATTTCGCGCTGGCCCGGGCGCTCCAGCACTTCGATCGCTACGACGACGCCGAGGCGGCGCTCCAGCGGGCCTTCGCCGTCGCCCCCGAGAGCCTGCCCGTGTACAGCCTGTTGGCCCGCGCCCGCCGGGAGCGCGGCGACCGCGAGGGCGAGGTCGAGGTCCTGCGCGAAGCCCTCGTCGCCCACCCCGAGCACCACCGCTTGATGGTCGACCTGGTCGAGGCGCTCGTGGCCCTCGAACACGCCGACGAGGCACGCGAGGTGTTGCTCCGCATCGAAGAGCGCTATCCGCGGGACCTGCGCTCCGTCGCCCAGCTCGGTTACCTCGAGTACAGCGCCGGGAACTTCGACGCGGCGGCGCTGCGCTTCGAGCGGGTACTCGCGAGCGACCGATCCCAGCACGAGATTTCGTACGTCCTCGGTCTCACGCGCCGACGCCAGGGCGAGCTCGAGGAGGCCCTGGTGGCCCTGGGCTCGATCCCCGACGACCACGAGCGCTACCCGGACGCGCGGGCCCAGATGGCGTCGGTACAGGAGGCCCTCGGCGACTACCCCGGCGCGCTGCGCGACGCGCGGGCGGCCCGCGAGGCCGACCCGTCCCGACGGCTCGATTTCTTCTACGCGAGTCTGCTGGCGCGCTCGGGTGACCTCGACGCCGCCGTCGCGCTCCTCCAGGTCCTGCTCGAAGAGAGCCCCGACGACGAAGAGGTGCTCTACAACCTCGGTGTCGTCTACGGGGACGCCCACCGCAGCGACGACGCGTTGGGCTATATGCAACAGGTGCTCGAGCGCAACCCGAATCACGCCGGGGCGCTCAACTTCGTCGGCTACACCTGGGCCGAGCGCGGCGAGAACCTCGACGAGGCCGAGGAGATGATCATCCGCGCCCTCGAGCAGCGCCCCGACGACGGCTACATCACCGACAGCCTCGGTTGGGTGTACTACATGCGGGCGCGGCCCCACGTCGAAGCCGGCGACATGGAGGCGGGACGGGCGCTTCTCGAGCGCGCCCTGGAGAACCTGAATCGCGCGGTCGAGCTCACCGGGGGCGACCCGGTGATTTCGGAGCACCTCGGAGACGTCTACCGGTTGATGAGCGAGCCGGAGACCGCGCTGCGCTTCTACGAAGAGGCGGCCGCGATGGGGCCGCGCGAGGCGGAGCAACCCGACCTCCAGAAGAAGCTCGAGCAGCTGCGACGCGAGCTGGGAGCGCCGTGACCCGCGGGAGACGCCGCCCCCCGCTGGCGCTCCTCGTCCTCGTCCTCCCCCCGCTCCTGCTCTTCGCCTGCCGCTCCGCGCCCCCGCCGGGTCCGGACACGCGCCCCCTCGGCGAGCTGCTCGCCATCGACGATCCGCGGCCCCAGCGCTTCCTCGACGCGCTGCTCGAGGCCGGGCGCGAGCGCCACGGGCTGCGGGGGATCGCCGACCTCGCCCTCGACGGCCCCGACGGCTCGGCCCGATTGAAACAGGTCGTCCTCCTCGAGCGTCCGGCGCGGCTCCGGGTCGAGGTGCTGGGCTTTCTGAACCAGACCGCGGCGGTGCTCACGACCGACGGCGAGCGCTTTCGGCTGCTCCGCTCCGATCGATCCTCCGAGGAGGGACTGGTGCGCCCCAGCTTGCTGTGGGAGGTGGCCGGCATCGCGCTGCGCCCCGACGCAGCGGTGCGCGTCCTCCTCGGCACCCCGGGGCTCCCCGATGGCGCGCGTCCGTTGCCACCCCGCGCGACTCCGGGGGGCGGGGTGCGGCTCGCCTACGCCCACGAGCGCGCCGTGGCCGCCCTGGAGTTCGACGCGACGGGGGCGTTGGAGCGTTGGCGGATCGAGGAGCTCGGCGGGCGTCACGTCCTCCTGGAGGCGCACTACACCGCCTACGCCGCGCTTGCGGGAAGCGGCTTTGCGCATCAGATTGAGCTCTCGGACCATCGCAACGGGACGACAGCACGGGTGCACTTCGCCGAGGTCGAGCTCAATCCGACGTTTCCGCCCGGGATCTTCGCGCTCGACGCGGGGGGGCCTCGTTGAGACGAGGCGCGGCACTCCTCGTTGCACTCGCGTGTCTGGCGTGCACCAACAACCCCTATCCCGGCGCCGACGACGCCGAGCGCGTCTACTACCAAGCCTTCGGCAACCCGCCGAAGACCCTCGACCCCCAGGTCTCCTACGCCTCGAGCGATCAGGCGGTGCTGGCGAACATCTACGAGACGCTCCTCGAGTACCACTACCTGAAGCGTCCCTACACGCTCATCCCCGGACTCGCCGCCGCGGTGCCCGAGCCCGAAGCGCTTCCCGACGGCCGGGTGCTCTACCGCTTCCAGATCCGGCCGGGTGTGGAGTTCGCCGAGGACGACGCCTTTCTGATCGGCGGGGAGGGGCTGCGGACGCGGACGCTTCGGGCCAGCGACGTCGAGTTCGCGCTGAAGCGCATCGCCGATCCCGCGGTCAACAGCCCGGTGATCGAGACCTTCCGCAAGATCGACGGCGTTCTCGAGTTCCGCAAGCGCCTCGTGGCGCTGCGCGAGGACGAGCCGGACTTCGCCGCGCTGCGCATCGACGACCAGTATCGCCAGGCGGGGCCGATCCGGGGCGTGCGGGTGCTGAGCGACACCGACATCGAGATCGTCCTCGCCGAGGTCTACCCCCAGATCCTCTACTGGTTCGCGATGCCCTTCACCTCGCCGGTGCCCTGGGAGGCCGTGGCCTACTACGACGGGCAGAAGCACGACGGCGTCGAGCGCCCGCCCTTCGCCGAGGTCGCGGTGGGGACGGGGCCCTTCCGACTCGCGCGCTACGACAAGCGCACACGGATCACCCTCGAGCGCAACCCGCGTTGGTACGGCGCGCTCCACCCCGAATGGGGGGCGCCGGGCGCGGTCTACCCGAGCGAGGGCGAGCCCGGCGACCGCGAGCGCGGTTTTCTCCGGGCGGCGGGGCGCGAGCTCCCCTTCCTCGACCGCATCGAAATGCGCTTCGAGAAGGAGAGCATCCCCACCTTTACGAAGTTCCTCCAGGGCTACTACGACGCCTCCGGGATCATCAAGGAGAGCTTTGACAAAGTGATCACCCAGGATCGGCTGTCGCCCGAGATGGCCGCCCTCGGGATGCGTCTCGAAAAGTCGGTGCAGCCCACCGTGCGCTACCTGGGCTTCAACATGCTCGACCCGGTCGTCGGGCACGGGGCCGGGGATCGCGGCCGCAAGCTCCGTCAGGCGATGAGTCTGGCCGTCGACGTCCCCGAGTACCTCCGGGTGTTCCGCAACGGCCGCGGGATCCCCGCCCACTCGCCGATCCCACCCGGCATCTTTGGCTTCGACGAGGCCTACGTGAACCCCTTCCGCGCGGTCGATCTCGACCGCGCCCGCGCGCTGCTGCGCGAGGCGGGCTACCCGGGTGGGATCGACCCGGAGACCGGCAAGCCGCTGCGACTCAGCTTCGACACCCCCGACACCAGCTCGCAGGCGCGGCTCAACTTCCTCTTCTTTGTGAACGCGTGGCGCGAGCTCGGGCTCGACGTCGAGATCCAGGCGACCAACTACAACCAGTTTCGCCAGAAGGTCCGCAACGGCAGCTACCAGATCTTCATGTGGGGTTGGATCGCCGACTATCCCGACCCGGAGAACTTTCTCTTCCTGCTCTACTCCCAGATGGGTCAGACCAAGAGCGGTGGCCCCAACACGGCCAACTTCTCCGACGAGCGCTACGACACGCTCTTTCGGGAGATGAAGGACCTCCCCAACGACGACGCGCGAATGGCCTTGATCCTCGAGATGGTCGGGCTGCTCGAGACCGAGCGTCCGTGGATCGAGCTGGCCTTCGAGGAGAGCTACTCGCTCTTCCACGAGTGGACCCACAACGTGAAGCCCATGGGTCTGGCGATTCCCACCCTCAAGTACCGCGACGTCGACGCCCCGCGGCGGGCCGAACTGCGCGCGGACTGGAACCAGCCGATCCGCTGGCCGGCCTACGTGCTCGCCATCGGCATGGTCGTGGTGATCGTCCCCGGGGTCGTGACCTTCTTCCGGGAGCGTCAGTAGTGGCCGCCTACCTGTTGCGACGGCTGGGGCAGGGAGCGCTCACCGTGCTCGGGGTGCTGCTCCTGCTCTTCTTGCTCTTCTTCCAGTTCGCCGACCCCCGCGACGTGGCCGAGCGCGCCGTCGGCGAGAAGGCCCGCCCCGAGGTGATCGAACAGTGGCTCGAGAACCACGGCTACAACAAGCCCCACTACTGGGCTTGCGAGAGCTGGCGCTTCTGGATCTGCGGCACCCCCACCGTCACCGACACGCTGCTCTTCGACCACTTCAGCCGGATGCTGCGCTTCGACTTCGGCAAGAGCGACGCCGACTCGGTGCCGATCATCCAGCGCATCCGCGAGGGCGCGGGGCCGAGCATGACCGTGACCGTGCCCCTGCTGATCCTGGGGCTCCCGGTGGGCCTGGCCGTGGCCCTCCTCGTCGCGTATTTCCGCGACACCTACATCGACCGGGCGGGGGTCGTGCTCGCCGTCTTCGCGATGAGCGTGTCGATCCTGATCTACATCATCGGGGGCCAGTACCTGATCGGGAAGCTGCTCCGCTGGTTCCCGGTCTCGGGCTTCGACCCCTCGCCGGCGGTGATCGCGCGCTTCCTGGCGCTCCCGGTGTTGATCGGGCTCGTGAACGGGCTCGGCGGCGACGTCCGCTTCTACCGCACCGTCTTCGTCGAGGAAACCAGCCGCGACTACGTCCGCACCGCCCGCGCCAAGGGCGCCGGGGACGTGCGGGTGATGGCGCATCACGTGCTCCCCAACGCCCTCATCCCGATCCTCACCCGCGTGGTGCTGGCGATTCCCTTTCTCTTCGTCGGGAGTCTGCTCCTCGAGTCCTTCTTCGGGATTCCCGGGCTCGGCTCGATCACCATCGACGCGATCAACGCCAACGACTTCGCGACGCTGCGGGCCATGGTCTACATCGGTGCGTTGCTGTTGATCCTCGGGCAGCTGATGCTCGACGTCGCGTACACGTGGGCAGATCCCCGCGTGCGGCTGGGCTAGGGGCGGCGCGTGCCCGAATCCCACGTCCTGGTGAATCTCCTCGTGCTCGCCGTGTTGCTCATGGGCATCCCCTTCGCGTGGTTCCTGCGACGCAACCGCTTCTGGCGCGAAGGCCTGCTCCAGGTGTACCGGCGTCGTCGTATCGCGGTCGGCGTGCTCGTGGCGATCGCCGGGGTGGGACTCGCCGACAGCGTCGCGTGGTACGACCGCGCCCCCGCCGAGGGCGAAGAGACGGCCTTCCGGGCCCCGCGCACCCTGATCGACCGGCTCTTTCCCGCCGACTTCAACGAACGCAGCTACTCGGCACCCCTCGCCGCCGACGAGTTCTACTCGGAAGACGCCCTCCGTCACCCCGGGTGGCACCTCCTCGGCACCGACATCCTCGGCCGCGACGTCCTCCACCTGACCCTCAAGGGTGCGCGGGTGGCGCTCCTGATCGGCGGTCTCACCAGCGCGATCGCGATCCCGCTGGCGCTGCTCTTCGGCATCACCGCGGGCTACTACGGGCGTCGCATCGACGACGTGGTGGTGTTCGTGATCAACACTCTGGCGTCGATCCCCGGCATCCTGTTGCTGATCGTGTTGATCGTGGCGCTCGGCCGGGGCCCCGTGCAGGTGTGCGTCGCCCTGGCGATCACCGGGTGGACGGGGCTGTGCCGTCTGGTTCGCGGCGAGACCCTGAAGCTCCGGGAGCTCGACTACGTGCAGGCGGCGCGGGCGCTCGGGGTCTCCGAGCTCCGCATCCTCACCCGACACATCCTCCCCAACCTGATGCACCTGGTGGTGATCACCTTTGTGTTGATGTTCTCGGGCTTCGTGCTCTCGGAGGCGGTGCTCTCCTACCTGGGCGTCGGGATCGACGGGAGCTGGGGACAGATGATCGACCAGGCCCGCGACGAGCTGTCCCGGGATCCGATCATCTGGTGGAACCTGGCGGGGGCGTCCGCCGCCCTCTTCGCGCTGGTGCTCTGTGTGAACCTCGTGGGCGACGCCGTGCGCGACGTCCTCGACCCGCGCACCACCCGGGAGACCTTGTGAGCGGTGTCCTCGAGGTCGAGGGCCTCGTGACGAGCTTCCCCGGCGAGCGCGGCCCGGCGCGGGTGGTGGACGGTGTCGATCTCCAACTCGATGCCGGCGAGGTGCTCGCCCTGGTCGGCGAGTCGGGCTGTGGCAAGTCGATGACGGCGCTATCCGTGATGCGTCTCGTACCCAAGCCGGGGCGCGTGGTGGAGGGCCGGGTCGTTCTCGAAGGTCGCGACCTGCTCACGCTGCCGATCACCGAGATGCGCGCGGTGCGCGGCTCGGCGGCGTCGATGATCTTTCAGGAGCCGATGACCAGCCTGAACCCGGTGCAGCGGGTGGGCGACCAGGTCGTCGAGGCGATCCAGCTCCACCAGCGTCTCGCCCGCGACGAGGCGCGACGATTCACCCTGGGCCTCTTCGAGCAGGTGCGTATCCCCGATCCCGACGCTCGCTTTGCGGCCTATCCCCACCAGCTCTCCGGCGGGATGAAGCAACGCGTGATGATCGCGATGGCGCTCGCCGCGCGACCGCGTCTCCTGATCGCCGACGAGCCGACGACCGCTCTCGACGTGACGATCCAGGCGCAGATCCTCGACCTGCTGCGCGAGCTTCGCGACGAGCTCGGGACGGCGATCCTGCTGATCACCCACGACCTGGGTGTGGTAAACGCGATCGCCGACCGCATCGCCGTCATGTATGCCGGCCGAGTCGTCGAGGAGGGTTCGCGCCACGGCGTGTTGAGCGACCCCTATCACCCCTACACCCGGGGGCTCCTGCGGGCGATCCCGTCGCGGGTCACGCCGGGCACCGACCTCTTCGAGATTCCCGGCGTGGTGCCTCGGCCCGACGCGTGGCCGACGGGCTGTCGCTTCCAGGACCGCTGCGAGGCCGTCTTCGAGCGGTGTCGCGAGGAGGCGCCGGCGCCGACCCCGCTGGCCGACGACGCCTGGGCCAGCTGTCACGCCGTGGCCGAGGGGCGGCTCGCGCGATGAGCGCCGCTGCCGCGCCGTTGCTGCGGGTGGAGGGCCTGTGCACCTGGTTCCCGGTGCGCGCGGGACTCCTGCAGCGGACTCGCTCGTGGGTGCGCGCCGTCGACGGAGTCGATCTCGAGATCGACGCGGGGCGCACGGTGGCGTTGGTCGGCGAGTCGGGGTGTGGGAAGACCACCGTGGGCCGCTCGATCCTGCGTCTCGAAGAGCCGCGCTCGGGACGGGTGCTCTTCGACGGGACGGACCTGCTGGCGCTCTCGCCCGGCGAGCTGCGACCCTACCGCAGCCAGCTCCAGATCGTGTTCCAGGACCCGATGGCGTCCCTCGATCCCCGCATGCGGATCCGCGACGTGATCGCCGAGGGGATGGCCGCCTTTGGGATCGGCGAGGGGGCCGCGGAGCGCACCGACCGGGTCGTGGCCCTGATGCGACGGGTCGGGCTCGATGCCGACCAGATGGACCGCTATCCCCACGAGTTCTCCGGGGGCCAGCGCCAGCGGGTCTGCATCGCGCGGGCGCTCGCGGTGGAGCCCCGCCTGCTCATCTGCGACGAATCCGTCTCGGCCCTCGACGTCTCGATCCAGGCGCAGATCCTGAACCTGCTCCGCGAGCTCCAGGACGAGCTCGAGCTGGCCTACCTCTTCATCACCCACGATCTGGGTGTCGTGCGCTACCTCGCCGACTCGGTGTGTGTGATGTACCTAGGTCAGATCGTCGAGACCGCCGAGACCGAGCAGCTCTTCGAGTCTCCCGCCCATCCCTACACCCGGGCGCTCCTGGCCGCCGTGCCCTCCCCCGACCCCGAGCGCCGCAGCCGTCCCCACCCCCTCGAGGGGGACGTCCCGTCCCCCGCCGCGCCGCCCCCCGGCTGCCGCTTCCACACCCGCTGTCCCGAGGTCTTCGAGCGCTGTCGCGAGGAGGCCCCCGACCTCGTCGCCCTCGCGGGCCCGGGCGCGGCGGCCCGCTGTTTCCTCTGTCACGCCCCGGAATGAACTAGAGTGCCCGGCCGAGGGCCGAACAGGAGGGCGACGCATGCGCCTCGAGTACAAGTTTGAGATCGATCGGGTCGAGGTGCCGCGCTTTGCCGTCGAGGCGGTCGAGGGAATCGGCAAGCTCTTCACCCTCGCGACATTGGTGATGAACGTCTGCGCGGTGAAGGACCGGGTCGAAGTGATCTTCCACGGGCTCAACCCCGAGGACCCGACCCGAAAGATCGAGGCGTTCCGCCAGATCCTCGCCACGGCTCAGTCGGCCACCGAGCTCGAGGCCGAGGTGGGGCGGGGCGGCCGGATCGAGGGGTCGTCGAGCTACTTCCAGTGGCTCATCGTGACGAAGGCGTGACCGAGGGCCGAGACGCGGCGCTACCGGGCGCCCAGTCGCAGTCGCGTCCGGTCCAGCGGTGGGCCCGCGCGAGGCTCGCGCGCACGATCCCCCGGGCGGCGCGTTCGGGGTCGCCGGCGACGGGAAAGATCTGCAGGTAGCGCACCCAGAAGTGCCGCCGCAGCGCGGCCGACAGCGTGTCGGGGAGCGAGGCGTTCAGCTGGACCAGGGAGCGACGGCGACGACGCCAGGCGATCCGGCGGCGGAAGCGCACTCCCTCGAGGTCGATCAGACAGGCTTCGAGGGCGCCGCCGCGCCCCCGGCGGCGCAGCAGGATGTGGGTGCTCTTCAGGTCGCCGTGGTCGACGCCGCGGCGGTGGAGCTGGAGGACGAGACGCAGGAGCGCGTCCGCCAGCCGACTCGGGGTCGCGACGCCGCGCTCGATGGCGAAGGTGGAGGCGGTGGCAGGGCGCAGGTCTTCGAGCACCACCCAGGAGCGCGGTCGGACCCGCCGCTCTTCCAGGTAGGCGTAGGGCAGCGCCGCGCCGATGCGTCGCGCCAGAAGCCCGTGGCCGGCGAGCCAGGCGCGGCGGGCGGGCGTGCCCCGGGCGAGGTCGCCGAGCCACTTCACGGGGACACGCCGGGGAAACTCCTTGACGATCAGCCGACGCTCGGCGAAGGCCACCGCGGTGACACAGGAGCGCGGGTCGTCCTTGAGACAGCTCGGGTCGCCCGGGCGCGCACGGGTGGCGTCGTGGGCGGCGAGCACCCGTCGTAGCTCGGGGTCGGAGAGGGCGCCCGTGCGCAGGCCGGCGAGGCCCGGGAGCTCGACCTGCTGAAAGCGGCGCCCCGGCCGCAACGCGCGCCGGGTGCGGCTGCGCGCGTGCTCGTCGAAGCGTTCCCAGAGCGCCTCGCCGGCTTCGCGGAGCGCGGCGCGCGCCACCGGGTCGTAGGGTCGGGTCACCGAGAGCGCGGCCTCGCGCAGCCGCATGCGCTGGCCGAGGGGCAGGAAGCGCGCCAGGGAGTACTCGAGACGCGCCGCGTCCGCGCGCCGCGCCCGTCGCGCTTCGCTGCGGTGGGCGTGTTGCCAGTCGAGGAAGGCCCACTCGCCGTTGTCGTAGAGGAGATTGCCGCTGTGGAGGTCGCCGTGGATCCAGCCTGCGGCGTGGATCTTCGCCACCAGACCCCCCAGGGCGGCGAGCCCGGCGCGCGGGTCGACGGCGTCGCGACGCAGGGCCTGGTCGAGGGGGGTGCCGGAGAGGTGTTCCATCACGAGCAGGTGGTCGCCGTCGGCGAGGGTGCCGAGCACCCAGGGTTCGGGGACGGGCACCCCAGCCCGACGCATCGCGCGCAGCGCGCGCCATTCGCGGCGCGCGGGGGCGCGCCCGAGCCAGGCCTTCCAGTGGTCGCGGAGCGCGTGGCGTCCCGACCCGACCCGGAAGTGTTTGACCAGCACGCGACGGCCGCCGACCTGGACCGTGACGATGCGTCGTCGCGGGTTGTCGCGCAGCACGACGAGCTCGCCGCTCGCTTCGGAGCCCTCGTTCAGCACCCGTTCGACCTGATAGCCGAGCGCCCGGTCGCCGGTCAGCCAGGTGATCGAGGAGTTCACGCGGCGAGCTCCCGGTAGAGCGCGCGTTGCGCCTCGATGTGGCGCGCCCAGCTGAACCCTTCGGCCACCCGTCGCGCAGCGCGACCCATCGCCTCGAGGGTGGCGTCGTCACACCGGTCGAGGGCGGCGGCGAAGGCGGCGGCGTCCTCCGCCTCCCCGATCACGCAGCCACCCTCGCCCAGGACCTCGGCGGCTCCGTTGCTCGCGCTGGTCCACACCGGACAGCCCGCCGCCGCCGCCTCCAGACACACGTTGGCAAAGGCGTCGTAGCGTGTCGGGAGGAGCAGTCCGTCGGCCGCGGTGAAGAGGTCGGGGAGGTCGTCCCGTGCGCCGAGAAAGCGCACGCGGTCGCCGATGCCGAGGGCGCGGGCCCTCGCTTCCCACGCGGGTCTCGTGTCGCCCCCCGCGATCCAGAGCTGCGAGCGGTCGGCGCGGCTCCGGGCCAGCGTCTCGAAGGCGACGTCGAGCCCTTTGCGTTGGAACCCGTGGCCCGCGAAGAGCCACACCCGCGCTCCCTCGGGCGTGTCGTGGGCGCGGCGCAGCGGCGCTCGCGCCCGCGCGCGACGCTCGGGGTGAAAGCGTTCGAGATCGACACCGTTGTAGGTCACGACGGTGCGCGCCGGGTCGATCCCGTGACGCGCGACCAGCGCATCGCGCACCCAGCGCGAGTTGCACTGGATGCGCTGTCGGGGGTCGCCGAACACGCCGGCCTCGATGCGGAGCAGCACCCGATGACGCGGGGACAACGCGCGCACACGGCGTCCCGCGCGGCCGTAGGCGCGGGCCATGTACTCGGCGTGGCTCCCCCCGCCCGCGCGGTAGAGGTCCTGGCGCCGGGTGCGCGAGAACGAGTGGACGAGCGCGGCCCCGGTCGCGTACGCGGCGCGGCTCGCGCGCTCTGCGAAACGCCAGACCCGCAGGGCCTGCCACTGGGGCGGCGCGTCCACCGGAACGAACTCCACCGCGTCGCTCGCCACCCCGCGACGGCCCACGACGCTCACCCGGTCGCCGGCCCGCGCCAATCCGTGGGCCAGCTGCCAGGCGACGCCTTCCACGCCCCCTCCCGGTTCGAAGCGTTCGACGATCAGTGCGACGTGCAAGCGCTGGGTTCACACCGGGTTCAGCGGGGTCGCCGCCGCGCCCCGAGCGCGGCGAGGGCGGCCGCGGCGAAGGCGGTGCCGTGGCTCCAGGCGCCCCGGGGATCGGGGGCGCAGGCCGGCGCGTCGCAATAGACCCCCACCACCCGGACCGGTACGCGCTCGGCAGGGGGCGGCGCTGCGGTGCCGGGGGCCGCGGCCATCCCCGCGAGGAAAAGGCCGAATAGAACGCCCGCCACGATCCGTCCCATCGCCCGAGAGCGTATCCGAGGGGGGTCGGGACGCCACCGGCACGACCGGTCGCCCGCCCCGCCATCTTGACGGACAAACCCGTATGCGTACAGTGCGGGACGCCTTGGATCCGGCGGCAGACGCGGCCTCGACGACAGGCGCGGCGACGGAGCGGGAGAGACTGCGCATGATCGAAGCTCGAGGCCTGACCAAGCGCTACGGCGAGCTCACGGCTCTCGACGGCGTGACGTTCTCGGTGGAGCCCGGGGAGGTCGTGGGCTTTCTCGGACCCAACGGCGCCGGCAAGACGACCACGATGCGCATCCTCACCGGGTTTCTCCCCGCGAGCGACGGCAGTGCGTCGATCGCCGGTCACGACATCTTCTCCGCCCCGATCGAGGCACGGCGGGCGGTGGGCTACCTCCCCGAGAGCCCGCCGGTGTACCCGGAGATGGTGGTGCAGAGCTATCTGCACTACGTGACGAAGATCAAGGACGTCCCGCGAGCCGAGCGCGCCGCCTCGGTGGACCGCGCGCTCGAGCGCTGCGGTCTGGGCGACGTGCGACGCCGCGTGATCGGCACCCTCTCCAAGGGCTATCGCCAGCGCGTCGGGCTCGCCCAGGCGATCGTCCACGATCCGCCGGTGCTGATCCTCGACGAGCCGACGGTCGGGCTCGACCCGATCCAGATCCGCGAGATCCGCAACCTCGTCTCGACCCTCGCGAGCGAGCGGCCGGGGGAGAGCGCCCGGACGGTCATCCTCTCGACCCACATCCTCCCCGAGGTCGAGGCGCTGTGTCAGCGGGTCATGATCATCAACGGCGGGCGCAAGGTCGTCGACAGCCCCCTGGAGGAGCTGCGTGCCGGGGGCTCCCTCGAAGAGATCTTCACCCGGGAGACCGCCCGCGACACCACCGACGCCGGCTCCGACGAGACGGCGGAGGGCGCGGCGTGACCCACGTCCCCGCGATCGCCGGACGCGAACTCCGCTCGCTCTTTGCCTCTCCGGTGGCCTACGTCGTGCTGGTGCTCTTCGCGGTGCTGGCCGGCGTGTTCTTCCTGGTCCACGTGATCAACTTCAACGAGTTCATCCGCCAGTCCCAGCAGTTCGGCATCCAGGAGAACCTCGAGCGCGCCAACCTGAACGACTTCGTGATCGCGCCCTTCCTGCAGACGATGTCGGTGGTGCTGCTCTTCCTGGTGCCCGGGCTCACGATGGGCCTGGTCGCGTCCGAGAAGACCAACGGCACCCAGGAGCTCTTGTTGACGAGTCCGATCACGATCTGGGAGCTCGTGCTCGGGAAGTTCGTCGCGGCGCTCGCCTTTGTCGGGGTCCTGACCCTCCTCCTCGCGGTCTTTCCCGCCATCCTGATCTACTTCGGCAACCCCGAGCTCGGCAAGATCGGCTCGGGGCTGCTCGGTCTGTTCGCGATGGGCGCCTCGTACGCGGCGATCGGCACCTTCGCCTCGTCGGTGACGCGCAGCCAGCTGATCGCCTACTTCCTGAGCGTCGTCATCCTGCTGGTGCTGCTGCTGCTCGGGCTGGTCGCCTCCGAGGGCGTCGGGGTGGAGTGGGCGACCTCGCTCCTGCGCTACCTCGGCACCGTCGACCACTTCGAGAATCTGGTGATGGGCCTGCTCGACACCCGTCACCTGGCCTACTTCGCGGTGATGACCGCGATCCCGCTGATCCTGGCCAAGGCGGCGATCGAGTCGGTGCGGTGGCGCTGAGATGACACCGCTCTCCGCCCTGCTCGGCGGCCTCGGCATGGTGTTCTTCGCCTTCGGGCTGCTCTCGCTGATGCTCGGCATCTTCGGCGCGCCCACGATGACCTCGTGGATCGGCGCCAACTTCCTGGCCGGCATCGTCCTCCTGGTGATCGCGCTGGTGATCAACCTCGAGCACCTCCGCGAACGGGTGCGCTCCGGGGAGGGTCGCCGCATCGGGAAGTACGGCAGCAGTGCCGTGGCTCAGACCGTGCTGCTGCTGGTGATCGTCGGGATCCTCGGCTTTCTCGCGAACCGGTACTACTGGCGGATCGACGTGAGCGAGAGCGGCGTCCACTCGCTCTCGCAACAGTCGATCGAGCTCCTCGCGGACCTCGACGTCGAGGTGCGGGCGGCCTCCTTCCACCGGGGCGACGCGCGGATCCCCGTGCGCGACCTGCTCGACCGCTACGCCTACGCCAGCGACCGCTTCCGCGTCGAGTACCACAACCCGAACACCCGCCCCGACCTCGTCGAGAAATACGAGCTCGACCAGGCGGGGCTGGCGCGGGGGATGCTGGTCCTCGAGATCGGCGACGAGACGATCAAGGTCGACGAGGTCACCGAGCAGCGGGTCACCAACGCGATCCTCCGCATGGTGCGCTCCGACAGCAAGCGGGTGTACTTCGTGGTGGGCCACAACGAGCGCGCGATCGAGGGGACCGGCGCCGACGAGCCGATCGGGTTCAAGAAGGCGGCCGACGCCCTGTCCAACGAGAACTACGAGGTGGAGGCGCTGCTGCTCGCCGCCACCGGCGAGATCCCCGATGACGCCGACGTGGTGATCATCGCCGGGCCCACCCAGGTCTACCGCGAGGTCGAGCAGCGCGCCCTCGAGCGCTACCTCGCGTCGGGGGGGCGTCTGCTCGTGGCCGTCGACCCCCGGGCGAACACCAACCTCGGGGAGCTCGTCGCGGAGTGGGGGGTGACCCTGAACGACGACATCATCATCGATCCACTGCAGAGCTATCAGAGCCCGCTCGTCCCCTTCGCCGGTGTCTACTCCTCCTCGCACCCGATCACCAACAAGATGCGCGAGTACACGCTCTTCCCGGAGGCGCGCTCGCTACGCGCGGGCGGGGGTCGGCTCTCCGCGATCGTCAGCACCAGCGAGACCGCGTGGGCGGAGACGAACCTCGACCTGCTCTTCTCGGAGGGCCAGTACGAGCTCGACGCCGACGACAGCGCCGGGCCGGTGGCCGTGGCGATCGCCGGGACGCCCACCGTCGACGTCGCGGCACCCGCCGAGGGCGAGGCGCCCCTCGAGCCGCGGATCGTCGTCTACGGAGACGCGGATTTCGCCGCCAACCACGCGATCGAGGCGGTGCGCAACCGCGACCTCTTCGTGAACTCGGTCAACTGGCTGTTGGGTGACGTCGAGTCGATCACGATCCGGCCGGCGATCTCCCGCGCCTCGCGGGTGTTGCTCTCGAACGCCGACTTCAACCTGCTGCGACCGCTCGCGCTCTTCGTGCTGCCCGAGGTGTTGATGATCATCGGGGTGATCGTGTGGTGGCGCCGGCGCTCGGCCGCCTCTTGAGTCGACCATGAACCCGCGCACCACCGGCATCCTGGCCCTCGTCGCGCTGCTTCTCGGCGCCTTTGTCTACTTCTACGAGATCCGTGGGGGAGAGCGCCGCGAGGAAGCCGCCGCCGAGGCCAAGCGTCTCTTCGCCGACGTCGAGTCCCCGGCGATCGAGTGGCTCGAGCTGCGCACCAGCGACGAGCGCGATGCGCGGCTCGAACGCGTCGACGGCGCCTGGCGTCTGGTGGAGCCGCTCTCCTTTCCCGCCGATCCCCTGGCCGCCGACGGGGTGGCCGACGCGCTGACCGGGCTCACCAGCGACGGGGTGATCGAGGACCCGCGGGAGCTCGAGATCTACGGGCTCGGCGACGACGCCCAGCGTCTGCGCTTCGGCCGGGGCGAGGAGCATTTCGCGGTGCGTGTCGGGCGCCCGACCCCGGTGGGCTCGAGCACCTACGTCGGGGTGGAGGGTCGCGACGTCGTCTACACCGTCGAGACCTTCTCGATCAAGTCGCTCGACCGCAGCCTCGACGCGCTGCGCGAAGGGCGTCCCCTGCGCTTCGACCGCGACAGCGTCGACCGCATCGAGGTGCGCTGGCGGGGCGACGGCGTGGTCCTCGAGCGCGACGGCGAGCGCTGGCAGCTCCGCGAGCCCCGCGAGGAGCGCGCCGACGACGTGACGGTGGACACCTTGCTCTCGGATCTCACCTTTCTCGACGCCGAGGGCTTTCTCGACGACCCCGACCCGGAGGCGCTGGGCCTCGAGGATCCCGACTACACGATCACGCTGCGCACCACGAGCGAGGGCGCGAGCGAAGACCACACCCTGGTCTTTGGCGGCCCCACCGAGGAGGGCGCGACCCGCGCCCTGCGCGCGAGCGAGGCGTCGGCGTACGCGATCGACGAGCAGCGCTACCTGGACCTCCCCCGGGAGCTCGTCGCGTTTCGCTACAAACAGCTCGCCGACTACCCGGGCAGCGAGGTCTCCCGCTTCGAGCTCCTCCTGCGTGAGGAGGACTCGGACGAGACGATGCTCGTGACCGGCGAGCTCCGCGATGGCCAGTGGAGCACCGCGCCCGAGCGGATGGCACCCGGGGCGCCGGCGCGGATGGTCTCGTCGCTGAGCTCGCTGCGCGCCAAGGACATCATCGTGGACCAGATGGGCGCGGCCGAGCGCAAGGCGCTGAAGCTCGAGCCGGCCAACGCCGAGCTGCGGATCTACGCCGGGGAGGCGCGCGGCGGCGAGCTCCTGGCGGAGATCCGTCTGGGTACGATCGCGGCGGGGGTGCTCTACGCCCAGGTGCCGGGTCGCGAGGCGGTCTACGGCCTCGAGTCCGACAGCGCCCAGGACGTTCCGGTGAGCCTCGAAGCCTTCCGCAATCGTTTCGTGTCCAAGGACGACGAGGAGGACGCGGACAGCGAGAGCGACGGGGCGGGCGACACGGGGGCTTCGCCGGGCAGCTAGCGTCCGCGCACCGCGTCCTGGAGCGCGAAGAGCGCGCGCTCGGCCACCATCTGGGGATTCGCGTTGCGCTGGGACAGCGCCTTGCGCGCCGCCTGCACCTCGGCGAAGGCGCGCAGGGTGGGACGCAGGGTCGCCGCATCCTCGTGCTGACCGGCGCGCTCGCGGAGCCACAGGGTGGCGATCTCGAGAAGCTCGGCCACCGCCGCGGCCGCCGGCGCGCGGGCGCCGCGGAAGGCCTCCGCCCAGTCGAGGAGCTCGCCGGTGCGGGGGCTCGCGAGGGCGTCGAAGCGCTCGACCCACTCGCGGGCGTCGTCGTCGAGGGCGTCGCGGTCCAGACGGGTGCGGGGCACGGGGAGCGCGGCGCGCTGGCAGCGCGAGCGCACCGTGGCCAGGAGGCCCGAGGCCTGGGTCGCGACGAGGACGAGAGAGGTCGCGGCCGGCGGCTCCTCGAGCACCCGGAGCAGGGCGTTTTGCGCTTCCTGGTTGAGCCATTCGGCGTCGGCGATCACCGCGACGCGTCGCCCCTCCCCGGCACTGCGCAGCTGGAGGGCGCGTTGGAGCGCCCGCACCTGGCCGATCCGCACCCGCGTGTCGTCGGCGCCGCGTTCCACCCAGAGCAGGTCGGGG
>JANQRO010000301.1 GCA_028284525.1 Myxococcota bacterium
GATGCAGCCCCAGTCGTGGCCGATCAGCGTGAACTCGTCGTAGCCCAGCGCCTTCGAGAGCCCGACGACGTCGGCCGCGAGCTCGCGGATCGCGTAGGCCGCGACCTCGCGCGGCGCCGTGCTCCCGCCGTAGCCGCGCTGGTTCGGCACCGCCACGCGGAAGCCCGCCCCCACGATCGGGTCGATCTGGTGACGCCACAGGTACCAACACTGCGGCCAGCCGTGGAGCAGGATCACCAGGGGGCCGTCGCCCTCGACGACGGTCTCGAGGGTGATGCCGTTGGTCTCGATGCGTTCGAGGGTGCGAGGGGACATCGGAGCCTCCGAAAGCAGATGGATCGCCCCATCCTACACCGAAGCGGCGTCGGCCCCACCTCCGGCGCGGTCGGCCGCCGCGAGCGCCTCGTCGACGAACGCGACGAAGCCCGCATCGAGGTAGGGCTTGCCAAACGGGCTGTGATCCCAGGAGTAGCGGACCGCCGGGACCGCGTAGAACCCCGAGATCACATGGGCGAGCTCGTCGAGATCGCGCGGGTCGTTCGTCGACGAGAAGTGACCCCAATGGAGCCAGAACCACGCTTGATGCATGAAATCGAGACGCGCGGCCTCCATCGGGGACAACGAGAAGGTCTCGCCGAAGCGATCGTAGAACGAATCCGCTCGGTAGGCCTTCACGGTCGATTCGAGGACGGCGTCGTGGCTCGCGGTGGTCAGCAGCTGCTCGCGCACGCCGTGGACCCGCGTGAGACGGCTCGTGTCGGCCGCCGTCGAGCGCGCGACCCGGACTTGCCCCGCGAGGTAGGCGAGGGTCAAGACGACCGCCGCCGCTCCGAGGATCTCTCCGATCGCGCCGATTGCGTTCCAGTCCATGGGGGCCCAAGGTACCTTCTGCCCCCACACCCCGACCAGAAGGAGGCCGGCGATGGACCCCACACTCGAAGCGCGCATCACGCGGCTCGAAGACATCGAGGCGATCAAGCAGCTCAAGGTCCGGTACAGCCATGTCTGCGACGACGACCACAACCCGGACACCATCACCGAGCTCTTCGCGGAAGACGGAATCTGGGAGAGCCCGGACTTTGGCGTGGCCAAAGGTCACGCGGAGATCCGCGCGCTCTTCCAGCGCTTCCGGGAGACGTTCAACTTCTCCCAGCACAACATGTCCAACCCGATCATCGAGGTCGACGGCGATCGCGCGACGGGGATCTGGTACATCCAGGGGCCGTGGACCGAGACCGCGGGCGACAAGGAGATCTGGATGAGCGCCCGCTACGACGACGACTACGTGAAGATCGACGGAGAGTGGAAGTACCAGCACCTGCGCGCGGTCGTGCGCATGGTGGCGGATCGCTAGACACGCGACCCGCGCTCCCGATCAGCTCGGCGGGTCGACCCACTTGCCGTGGTCGCGGATGAGTTCGACCAGACGGCCGTCGGCCTCGGCGGAGGGGACGCGGCGTTCGACGCAGTCCTGGCCGACGTAGAGGTTGACGACGCCGGGGCCCGAGCCGACGTAGCCGAAGTCGGCGTCGGCCATCTCGCCGGGGCCGTTCACGATGCAGCCCATGATGGCGATCTTCACGCCCTTCAGGTGCTCGGTCTTGGCCTTGATCCGCGCCGTGGTCTCTTGCAGGTCGAACAGGGTGCGGCCGCAGGAGGGGCAGGAGATGAACTCGGTGCGGGTGGTGCGCAGTCGCGCGCCCTGGAGGATGCGGTAGGCGAGGTCGATGGCCTGCGCCGGCGCACCGCCGCCGTGGCGGGCGACCGAGAGCGCGACGGCGTCGCCGATCCCGTCGCAGAGGAGCGAGCCGAGCTCGGTCGAGGCGCGCAGCAGCGCGGCGCTGTCGTCGCCATCGTCGCTGGGGACGGCGCGGGCGAGGAGGGCGATCGGCGCCTCGCACTTGCCTTGGTGGAGAGCCGCCACCACGCGACGGGTGGTGGGGACCGGGGTCTCGCTGCGCACCGAGAGCGCGAAGGGGGCGGGCGACAGCGCGAGCACCCGCTCGAGCTGGGCGACCGCCTCCTGGGGCGTGCCCCCGAGCTGCCATTCGACCGTGGCCCCGGCGTCCGCGGCGGCGCCGGCCGCGGCGGCGAGGTCGGCGTCGAGCCCGTCGGCGGAGATCGCCCAGCGCTGCGCCCCGCTCGCGCCGGCCTTGGCCCCGGCCGCGAGGGTCGCGGGCATCTCGAGAACGAGGGTCGGCGCGAAGGGCTGGCGGCCGACGGCTGCGGCAAAGGCGGCGAAGCGCTCGAGCGCCTCCGTCGTCTCGGCGCGCAGGCGCAGCCCCTCGCAGGGAAGATCCGGCGCGGCCGCCGCGGCGTCACCCAGCGCCCGGGCGCTGGGCTCCGGGTCGTCCGGTGGAGCGCCGAGCTCGAGCTCGACCCGCACGGGCTGGGTGCCGCCCCACACGACCGGCCCGGGCAACGCGACGGCGCTACGACGTCGGGTCTCGATGGCGTCGGGGATGTAGAGCGCTGCGCCCGGCTCGGGGGCGAGGGACTCCGCGCGCTCCCAGCGGGCGTGGGTCTGCTCCGCGAGGGCGCGGGCCACCGGCACCTCGTGCTCGGGGTCTTCGGTGAGCGAGACGCGGATCGTGTCCCCCAGCCCGTCCAGCAGGAGCGCGCCGATTCCGATGGCGCTCTTGATCCGGCCGTCCTCGGCGTCGCCGGCTTCGGTGACCCCGACGTGGAGTGGGTAGCCGGGCGCGTCCGGGGCCCGCTCGGCCAGACGCAACGCCAGGAGCCGGTAGGCCTGCACCGCCACCTGGGGGTTGCTCGACTTCATGCTGAAGACGATGTCGCGGAAGCCCTCGCCCTCGCAGACGTCCAGGAACTCGAGGGCGCTCTGCACCATGCCCTCGGGCGTGTCGCCGTAGCGGTTCATGATGCGGTCGGAGAGCGAGCCGTGGTTGGTGCCGATGCGGAGCGCGCGCCCGAGTTCCTTGCAGCGCAGCACGAGGGGCCGGAAGCGCTCGGCGACACGCTCGATCTCCTCGTCGTACTGGGTGTCGCTGTACTCGCGGATCTCGAACTTCTTCTTGTCGGCGAAGTTCCCGGGATTGACCCGGACCTTCTCCACCGCCTCCGCCGCCAGCATCGCGGCGTTGGGGGTGAAATGGATGTCCGCGACGAGCGGCACGCCCACCTTGCGCCGGTCGAGCTCGGCGCGGATCTCGCGCAGGGCCTCGGCGTCGCGCAACGAGGGCGCCGTGATCCGCACGATCTCGCAGCCCACGTCGGCGAGGCGCTCCGCCTGGTCGGCGGTGGCGGCGACGTCCTGGGTGTCGGTGGTCGTCATCGACTGGACGCGGATCGGGTTCGTCCCGCCCAGCACGACGTCGCCGACCGCGACCTCGCGAGTGCGGCGGCGACGCGGGGCGTAGGGGTCGCCGGGGAAGCTCACGAAGCGCTCCCGGCCACGGCGTCGCGCACCGCGGCGAAGGCGGCGTCGACGCCCGCGAGGTCGGGCCCGCCGGCCTGGGCGAAGTCGGGGCGACCGCCGCCCTTGCCCCCGATCTGGGCGGAGGCGTCGCGGATCAGGTCTTTGGCCGGGAAGCGCTCGACCAGATCGGGCGTCACGCCGAGGGCCAGGGCGACCTTGCCGTCCCCCGGCGCGGCGAGGAGCACGACACCGCTCCCCAGCTTGTCGCGGAGCTGGTCGACGAGCTCGCGCAGCCCCTTCCCCGACACGCCCTCGACCCGCTGGAGCAGCACCTTCACCCCCGCGATCTCCTCGCTCTGGCTCGCCAGGTCGCCCGAGGCTTCGGCGCGTTGCTTCGAACGCAAGGTCTCGAGCTCGCGCTCGAGGCTCCGGCGCTCTTCGAGGAGTTTCGCGATCCGCTCTTCGATCTCGCCGGTGGGGGCGCGCAGCAGGGCCGCGCTGCGCTCGAGGGCGCGCTCGTCGCGGCGCCAACGCGCCAGCGCCTCGCTTCCCGTGAGCGCTTCGATGCGTCGCACCCCCGAGGCGATCCCGCTCTCCGAGACGATCTTGAGGACGCCGATGTCTCCGCTCGCGCCGGCGTGGGTGCCACCGCAGAGCTCCTTGGAGAAGTCTCCGAAGCTCACCACCCGGACGTCGTCCCCGTATTTCTCGCCGAACATCGCGACGGCGCCGGCGTCGATCGCATCGCGGTAGGGCATCACCTCGATTCGCGCGGGTGCGTTCTCGGTGATCCACCCGTTGGCGAGGTCCTCGATCCGGTCGAGCTCCTCGCGGGTCAGCGGGGCGTCGTGGCTGAAGTCGAACCGGAGCCGGCCGGGGCTCACCAGCGAGCCGCGCTGGGTGGCGTTGGGACCGAGCACCTCGCGCAACGCGGCGTGGAGCACGTGGGTGCCGGAGTGGTGGCGCACCGCGCCACCGCGGTGGCTGGGGTCGACCCGCAGGTCGGCGGACTGATCGAGGGCCACCCGGCCCACCCGCACGCGACCCCGGTGCACGATGAGCCCCGGCACCGGTCGCGCGGTGTCTTCGACCTCGACCTCGCCGCTTGGGGTGACGATCACGCCGCGGTCGCCCACCTGCCCACCGCCTTCGGGATAGAAGGGTGTCTGCTCGGTCACGACCTCGACGGCGTCGCCTTCCGTCGCCTCTTCGACCGCTCCCGCCTCGCCGATCAGCGCGAGGATCGGGGTCGTGATCTGGAGCCGCTCGTAACCCGAGAAACGGGTCTCGACGCGCGCCGCCACGTCGTTGTAGACCGGCCCGATGCGCTCGTCGCCGCTCCCCTTCCAGGCGGCGCGGGCGCGCTCGCGTTGGGCCTCCATCGCGGTGTCGAAGCCCTCCTGGTCGAAGCGCAGCGACTCCCCGCGGAGGATGTCCTCGGTGAGGTCGACCGGGAAGCCGTAGGTGTCGTAGAGACGGAACACGACCTCGCCGTCGAGCACCTCGCCTCCGCCGCGGCGCAGGCTCGCCACCTCGTCTTCGAGCAGCGTCAGCCCCTTCGAGAGCGTCTCGAGGAAGCGCTCCTCCTCGCGCTCGATGCGCTCGGCGATGTAGTCGCGGCGCTCGACGAGCTCGGGGTAGGCCTCGCCCATCTCGTCGACGACCGCCGCCGAGACCTTGTGGAGGAAGGGCTCCTCGAGCCCCAGCAGCACGCCGTGTCGGGCGGCGCGTCGCAGGATCCGGCGCAACACGTAGCCGCGCCCCTCGTTCGAGGGCAGCACGCCGTCGGCCAGCAGGAAGGTCACCGCCCGCACGTGGTCGGCGACGACCCGCAGCGACACATCCTTGTCCGGATCGGTGCCGAGACGCACGCCGGAGATGGCCTGGGCGCTCTCGAGGATCCCGGCGAAGAGGTCGGTGTCGTAGTTCGAGCGCACCCCCTGGAGCACCGCCGCCAGACGCTCGAGCCCGGCTCCGGTGTCGACACAGGGTCTGGGCAGTGGATCCATGACGCCGTCGGCGTCGCGGTTGAACTGCATGAAGACCAGGTTCCAGATCTCGAGGAAGCGCCCCGAGTCGGAGGACGGGTCGTCGTTCTCCACGCCGGGGATCGCGCCGTAGTCGTAGTGGATCTCCGAGCAGGGGCCGCAGGGACCCGTGTCCCCCATCGACCAGAAGTTCTCGTCCTCGTCGAGACGGAAGATGCGGTCTTCGGGAAGACCCACCTGGTCGCGCCAGATCGCGTAGGCCTCGTCGTCCTCGCGGAACACGCTCGCGACGAGGCGGTCACCGGGGATCCCGAGGGTCTCGGTGACGAACGCCCAGGCGAAGGCGATGGCGTCTTCCTTGAAGTAGTCGCCGAAAGAGAAGTTGCCGAGCATCTCGAAGAAGGTGTGGTGCCGCGGGGTGCGGCCGACGTTCTCGAGGTCGTTGTGCTTCCCCGAGACCCGCATGCACTTCTGCGAAGAGGTGGCGCGGGTGTAGCCGCGCTCTTCCTCGCCGAGAAAGACGCGCTTGAAGGGCACCATCCCGGCGTTGGTGAAGAGGAGGGTCGGGTCGGAGTCCGGCACGAGGGGGGCGCTCGCCACCACCTGGTGGCCGCGGGCCTCGAAGAACTCGAGGAACTGCTGTCGGATGTCGCGGCTGCTCGGGGTCACCGCGGGAATCTAGCGGATCGGCCCCGGCGGCCCGGGCGGGGCCGGAGCCCGCGCCCCACGCCGTGTCCGTCGGGGGCGCGGCTAGAAACGCTCGATGTCGATTTCGGGGCCGCCGTCCTTGGGCGCCGTCTCGGGCTTGTCTTCCTCGGCCTCGCCGTCCTTCTCGAAGTCGTCCCAGGAGCCGTCCGAGGACGAGGCGATTCCGCGGAACCGCAGCGCGAAGTCGTCCGGGTTGCTCACGTGCTTGAGCGCCTCTTCGTAGGTGATGAGACCGCTCTTCACGTGGTGCATCAGCGACTGGTCGAAGGTCTGCATTCCGTAGGTGGTGAAGCCCTTCGAGATCGCGTCGTGGATCTCCTTGGTGCGGTCCTTGTCGGCGATGCACTCGCGTACCCGCGCCGTCGAGATCATCACCTCGAGCGCGGGCACCCGGCCCTTGCCGTCGGCGCGGGGGACCAGACGCTGGGAGATCACCGCCTTCAGGATCGCCGAGAGCTGCAAGCGCACCTGCTTCTGCTGGTAGGGCGGAAAGACCGAGATGATCCGGTTGATCGTCTCGGTGGCGTCCAGGGTGTGGAGCGTCGAGAGCACCAGGTGACCGGTCTCGGCGGCGGTGAGGGCGGTCTCGATGGTCTCGAAGTCGCGCATCTCGCCGACGAGGATGACGTCGGGATCCTGGCGCAGCGCGGCGCGCAAGGCGTTGGCGAAGTTCTGGGTGTCGACCCCGATCTCACGCTGGTTCACGATCGAGCGCCGATCGCGGATCAGGAATTCGATCGGATCCTCGATCGTCATGATGTGGGAGGTCCGGGTGGCGTTGATGTGCTCGATCATCGCGGCCAGCGTGGTCGACTTCCCCGACCCGGTGGTGCCGGTCACGAGGATCAGCCCGCGGTGCTCCTCGGCGATGCCCTGCACCACCTTCGGGAGGTGGAGCTGCTCGGTGGTCTTCACCCCGAAGGGAATCACGCGGAAGACGATCCCCTTGGTGCCGCGCTGCTGGAAGACGTTGACGCGGAAGCGGCCCAGCCCGGCGATGCCGTAGGCGAGGTCGGCCTCGCGCTTCTCCTGGAAGCGCTCCTTCTGCACCGGGTTCATGATGTGGTCGGAGATCTCGTCCATCTGCTCGGGGAGCAGCCGCTCGGCGTTCTTCAGCGGCACGAGGGCACCGTCGACCCGGAAGATCGGGGGCAGCCCGGTCTTCAGATGGATGTCCGACGCCCCGCCTTTGAGCGCGATCTTCAGGATTTCGTTCAGCTCGAGGGGCATGGTTCGCGGCGGCTCCCATACTGTGGCCGGGCGGTGACCGGCCGGGCGGACCGCTCGTGTGCGAGCTCCCGCACCACCTCTTTCGTCCGGGTTTGCCCTGCGCTTGAGCCGGCCCGCGGGGCAGTTCGGGGCGCCCGGGGGGCCGAAAGGGCTCGCAACATCGGGGATCGCCGGGGTAGGCTTGCGCCCCTCATGTGCCCCCGACCCGGCGGGCCCTTCCGGGGCCCGCTCCTCCTGCCCGTCCTCTCGCTCCTCCTTCTGCTTCCCGCGGCAGCGGCCGCGCGGCTCCCGTTCGACGAAGCCGACGTCGAGGCGACCCAGCGCCACTTTCCCGACCTGATGTTCTTCTCCGAACAGGAGGGGAAGCGCGTCCTGACCAGTGTGGGGAAAGAGCCACTCGGTGGAATCTACGACGAGCTCGAAGCGGGGGTGTTTCGCCCCGAAACCGACATCGCCCTGCGAATCGTCCTGCAGGAGCTCTCGGAGCGCACCGGGGCCATCGGCGTCGAGGGACGGCGCATCATGGAGGCCATCGCCGGGATCGCCGCCGACAGCGGAAGCCGGGAGGCGATCCGCGGTGTCGCCGCGATCCTCTCCGATCTGTTGGCCGACGACGGCCACGCCTACGCCGCCCAGGCCGAGGAGCTTCTGGCGGAGAAGGTGCGCTGTGGCGCCGGCGCGATCAACGATCACGAGCTGGTGGCCTCGATCGCAGCCCAGACCAGCCCGGACCGCGAGCTCGCCATCCTCTCGAACACCGACGGCACCGTGGCCGATCGCTACGGCCTGCACCGGCGCTCGGACCTCTTCAGCCTCGCGGTGTGGAACGACCGGGTGGTCGCGGTGGGTCACTTCGGGTCGATGCTGATCTCGCTGGACGGCGGCAGCACCTGGAACGCCCCAGCGACGGGCACCGACCAGCCCCTGTACGCCGTGACCTTCGACCCGGAGGGGGAGATCTGGGCGGCGGGCCGCGCCGGGATCGTGCTCCACTCCGCGGACGGCGTGACCGTGCGCCGCAGCGTCACCCCCTTCGACCGTCACTTCTTCGGGATCGTCGCTCCGGGCGAGGGTCGGGTGCGCGTCGTCGGCGACTTCGGACTCCAGCTCGCCAGCGAGGACCGGGGCGCGACCTGGCGCTGTGTGCCCCGGGAAGAGGACGTGATCCTCGGCCGCATCAACCGCTCCGGCCCCGACTACATCGCGGTGGGGGAGTTCGCGACGATCGAGCGGTTGCCGGCGGGGGAGCTCCCGGGGCGCCGGGCCGTGGTCGAGGGCGTGCCCGACGAGTTCTACCTCTTCGACGCGTGGTTCGAGCCCGAGGGTCGGGTCGGCTTCGCGGTGGGTCTCGGCGGGACCATCATCCGCAGCGACGACGGTGGCGCGAGCTGGGCGCGCATCGAGTCGGGGCTCGCCGCCGACCTCTACGGGGTCGGGGGCTTCGGCGATCGTGTCGTCGTGGTGGGCGAAGGCGGCACGGTCGCGATCTCCGACGACGGTGGCGGCCGTTTCGAGCTCGTCGAAGTGGCGCCGCTCCCGCTCCCCTTCTACGACGTCGCGTTCGACCAGAGCGGTGGCGCCTTCATCGTCGGCCCACGCGGGCTGATCGGACGTCTCGAAGAGCGCCGCTTCCAGCTCCTCCACCCGTTGCCCCCCGGTGCGACGGCGGAGGCCACCCCGTGAGCCGCGCCGAACGCTTCTCGCGCTTCTTCGCGGCCCACCGTCACGCCTTCGCCGTGGCGATCGCCCTGGCGACTCTGTTTTTTGGCTGGCATGCGCGCAACCTCGAGATCTACACCCAGTTCGTCGACCTGCTGCCGCGCGAGCACCCCTACATCGACACCTACGAGCGCTACCGGGACACCTACGGCACCGCCAACACCGTGCTGGTGAGCATCGTCGCCCGCGAGGGCAAGATCTATCAGCCCGAGGTGCTGAAGGCGATCGAGGAGATGACCTACGGGATCGACTCCTCCCTCGTTTCACCCGAGGTGAACGCCAAGCCCGCGAGCGCCTACGTCGACCCCGAGGGCGCCGTGGCCCGCGCGGTCCACGCCCTGGTGCGGCTGGTGGACGACGCGCTGCGCACGCCACCCGAGGGCGGCGCCGCCACCGGCGTCGAGCACAACCTCACCTCGAGCATCACCCACATCGGGGTGCGCGACCCGCGCGTGCTGGTCGACGGCACCGTCGACTCGCCGCGTCTGCTGGTCGAGATCCCGACCGACCCCGAGGAGCTCGCGGACCTCGCGCGGCGGGTGCGCCGCAACCCCTCGGTGTTCGGCTCGCTGGTCTCCCTCGACGAACGCGCGGCGCTGGTGCGCACGGCATTCATCGAGTCGCGCATCGACTACGGCGCGCTCTTCAAACACGTCCGCGCCCTCGAGCGCGATATCGAGTCGCGCTTCCCGGTGGACGTCTACATCACCGGCCAACCGATCCTCTTTGGCTGGACCTACGCCTTCGCCACCGAGATCCTGCTGGTCTTCTTCTTCACGATCCTGATCTCGGTGACCCTGCTCTGGGCCTACTTCCGCCGGGCCTTCGGCGTCTTCCTCCCGCTCTCGGGGGCGCTGGTGAACGTCGTCTGGGGGCTCGGCTTCGCGGCGCTGCTGGGCTTCAACCTCGATCCCCTGGTGCTGGTGGTGCCGATGCTGATCACCGCCCGGGCGGTCAGCCACTCGGTGCAGTTCGTCGAGCGTTTCTACGAGGAGTACGAAGAGCTGGGCGACAAGGACGAGGCCTGTATCCGCTCGATGAGCGAGCTCCTGCTCCCCGGGACGATGGCGATCCTCACCGACTGCATCGGGCTGCTCACGATCTCCCTCGCGACGATTCCCCTGGTGCAGAAGCTCGGGATCCTGTGCGCCTTCTGGGCCGCGTCGATCGTCGTGACCGAGATGCTGCTCAACCGGCTGCTGATCCTCTATCTCCCCGCACCCCGCGACCGCCAGCACTACGTGCCGAAACCGGTGGCCGCGATCCTCGCCGCGGCGGCGCAGGTCGTGGTGAGCCGGCGGGGTGCGAGCGCCATCGTGTGTCTGTTCGGCGCCGGCGCGATCGTGTCGCTCTACCTGGCGCAGTCGGTGCAGGTGGGCGAGCAGCGTCCGGGCACCCCGATCCTCTACGCCGACTCCGAGTACAACGTGGCGGCCCACGAGATCGGCAACCGCTTCTTCGGCCTGGACGAGCTGCTGCTGATCGCCCACTCGGAGGCCCACTACCGGGTCTACGCCCCCGACTCCCAGAAGTGGATCGAGTCGATCCAGCGCATCCTCGAGACCGACCCGAGCGCCGGGGGAAGCGTCTCCTACGGCGACGTCATCAAGCTCTACATGCGGCTGTTCCGGAACAACGACCCGCGCTGGCAGATGTGGCCCCAGAACAACATGGAGACCACGAGCCTGCTCTTCTTCGTGGAGGGCGCCGCCACCTCGGCGGGGATCTGGGATGCCTACCGCTCCACCGACGAGCGCTCGTTCTCGATCCGGGTGTACTACCGCGACCACCAGGCCAACACCGTGGAGCGGGTCAATCGGCTGGTGCGCGAGGTGGAGGCCAACGAACGGGTGGAGGGGAGCCTCGCGATCCGTATGGTCGAGCCCCCGCCCGCCGGGCTGCGCAAGCTCTTCCCGGGCTTCGCCCGGCTCTTCCCGCCCGCCCGCCCCGCGCTCACCGTCACCGTGCCCGACGAGGACGGCGCGCGGATCCCGCTCCCCGTCGAGGAGGTCG
>JANQRO010000133.1 GCA_028284525.1 Myxococcota bacterium
CCCGAGCGCGTTGCGCGGTCCACTCGGCGGCGCGCACCATCCCGAGGAGCTTGGCGACGTCCTGACGCAACACGGGGTCGCCCGCCCGGCCGGACTCGACGGCGCGTTCGACGATGAGATCCGGCCGCCCCGCCCGTTGCGGGTACCAGACGTAGGGCTCGAGCACTTCCTCGAGCTCGGCGCGGTACTCGTCGAGGGCGCGTCCCTCGCCCTTGGGGCGGCGTCCCCCGACCCGGCCGATGCGGCGTTCGTGGGCGAGGGTGGCGAGGGCCACCTTCCACCCCTGGTTGACCTCGCCGATCACGTTCTCGGCGGGCACCACCGCGTCGTTCAGGAACACCTCGTTGAAGGACGCGTAGCCATTGGCCTGTTTGAGGGGGCGGACCACGATCCCCGGCTGGTGCATGTCGATCACGAAGTAGGTGATCCCACCGTGCTTGGGCACGTCCCAGTCGGTGCGCGCGAGGAGCATGCCCCAGCGCGCGTGGTGGGCGCTGGTGTTCCAGACCTTTTGACCGTTCACCACGTAGCCGCCGTCGCCGAGATCGGCCCGCGTGGTGAGACCGGCGAGATCGGAGCCGCTCCCGGGCTCGGAGAAGAGCTGACACCAGGTGTCTTCGCCGGTGATGATCGCGCGCAGGTGACGCTCCTTGAGCAGGTCGGATCCGTGCTCGAGGAGGGTCGCCGCCGCGAGCCCGGCGCCGGCACCCCCGGGCAGCCCCACGGCGCCGACGCGGCGGAACTCCTGGGTGACGACGTCGCCCAGGGCCACCGGAAGCCCACGGCCGTGCCACGCGGTGGGCCAGGTCGGGGTCGCCCAACCCGAGTCGGCGAGCTTGTTGCGCCACTCCAGGAGACCGAGGTTCGGGTCCCAGTGCTCCTCGAGCCAGGCGCGGACCTCGGCTCGGACGCTCTCTTCGCTGTGCTCGCTCATCGCGTCTCTCCTGCCGCCGGGCCGAGCCCCACGAGGGCGGCATAGCGCTCGCGATGGAGCGCGGGGGCTCCGAGGAACACCTCGCTCGCCTTGGCGCGTCGAAAGTAGAGATGGGCGTCGTACTCCCAGGTGAAGCCCACGCCGCCGTGGATCTGGATGTTCTCCGCCGCCGCGCGCAGAAAGGCGTCGGAGCACATCGCCTTGGCGAGGGCCGCGACCGCGGCGACCTCGTCGCTGTCCTCGGCCAGCGCCGCCGCGGCGTAGTAGGCCGTCGACTTCGCCAGCTCGATCTCGAGGAGCAGGTCGGCGCACTTGTGTTTGATCGCCTGGAAGGAGCCGATCGGGCGACCGAACTGCACCCGTGTCTTGGCGTACTCGACGGCGGTTTCGAGCACCCTCTGGGCGGCGCCCACCGATTCGTTGGCGAGGGCGATGGCCGCCTCGTCGAGGGTGGCGCGCAGCGCGGCCGCACCGGCGCCCACCTCGCCGAGGGGCTCGGCGGGGACGCCGTCGAAGTCGAGACGCGCCAGGTTGCGGGTGGCGTCGACGGTCTCGAGGCGTTGTCGGGTGAGACCGGCGGCCTCGCCCGGCACGCTGAAGAGCGTGACGCCCGCGTCGCCGGTAGTGCCCGGCGCGCGCGCCGCGACGACCACGAGGTTCGCGTGGTGGCCGTCGAGGACGAGGGTCTTGGTGCCCGCGAGGCGGAAGCCCCCGTCGGCCGGCGTGGCGGTGGTCTCGACCGCGCCGACTTCCCAGCTTTCGTGGGGCTCGCTGAAGGCCAGGGTGGCGATCGTCTCCCCCGACGCGATCGGCGGCAAGAGCTCTTTCTTCCGCGTGCTCGTCGCGCCGCGCAGGATCGCCCCGGCCGCCAGCACCGACGAGGCGAAGTAGGGGGCGCAGAGCAGCGCGCGGCCCATTTCCTCGAGCACGATACCGAGCTCGACGGGGCCAAAGCCCTGGCCGCCGTACTCCTCCGGAATGTGGACGCCGGGGAGACCGAGCTCCTCCGAGAGCTGGGACCACACGGAGCGGTCGTACCCGAGTTCGTCGTCCATCAGCCGCCGCACCTCGGCCGAGGGCGACTTCTCTTCGAGGAAGCGGCGGACGACGCTTCGAAACTCTTCCTGCTCGTCGCTGAAGCTGAAGGCCATGTCCCTATCCTAGGCCAGCTCGGGATCGGCGGGCCGGGGCGGGCGGAGGTCGGGCCGAAACGCGTCTACACCGAGTAGATGTCGAGGACGTTCGGGATGCGGTCGTTGGCGACGACGATCTTGCGCCGCGCGATTCGCAGCCCATCTCCTCTCGGCCGCAGGAGGTGCTCCTGGGACCCGAAGAAGGTGTGGGCCTGCTCGAGCCGGTACGAGTGGGTCGACCAGCTCGATCCCACGCGCAGCGCCCCGTCACCGGTGTCCTCGACGACGTGGTTCGTCGTCATGTGGACGGTGCGGGGCAAGGGGGTCGAGGCCAGCGAGAGCTCGCTGCGGATCCGGTAGACCCGATCCTCGAGCCCCGCCCGGGACGGGTAGTAGATGAGGGACATCTCGCGGTCGGGATCCCGCGTGAGGGTGCGTTCGTCGTCCCAGGCCGGGATCCAGTACTCGGCGTCCTCGAGGTAGAGATCGAGCCAGCCGTCCCAGTCCTTGGCGTCGAGGAGCAGCCCCTCGCGGTCGACGAGCTCGACCGCCGCCCGCCGCAGCTCAGGGTCGATGCCCATCGCGGGCCTCCCGGCGGGCCCCGGCCGCCATCAGCTCGCCCCAGCGTCGGTGTTGGGCGATGAAGATCCCCTCGTCTTCGAGCTTGTTGCCACAGCCGAGCGGCCTCACCCCGAGCTCCTCCGCGTGTTCGTTGGCGCCGTCGACGTAGTGCTTGGCACCCCGGGACAGGTCGTTCCAACGCGCCAGCCGCCCGTGGAAGCCGTCCTGGCTGCTGTTGAAGGCCGCGAGATCGTCGGGGGTCGCCATCCCGCTCGCGTTGAAGAAGTCCTCGTACTGCCGGATGCGCACCCGCCGCGCCTCGTCGGCCTCGCCCACCGGGGCGATACACACGGTCGTGATTTCGGTGCGATCGACGGCGATCGGACGGAAGGCGCGGATCTGGGTGCTCATCTGGTCCATCAGGAAGACGTTGGGATAGAGGAGCAGGTTGCGCAGGTAGGAGGTCATCCAGCGCGCGCGGGGCTCGCCGTACTCGGTGGCGAGCTCTTCTTTGCGGGGGTAGAGCGGGCGGATCTGCGGATTGGGCCACTCGTTCCACAGCAGGGTGTGACCCCGACCCAGGTCGAAATAGCCCCCGGGCAGCCCGCCCAGGTTGCCGACGTCGGCGGGAGCGACGACGTCGCCGCGATCGGATGCCATGCGCTGCTTCACGGTGTCGACATAGTTGCGGTGGATCGTCCCCACGTGGTAGCCGTCGACACCGTTCTCGGCCTGGAGCTTCCAGTTGCCGTCGTAGGTGTAGGTCTGGACGCCTGGCAACACCTCGAGCCCCTCGTGGGACTGGTCGCAGAGCAGGTCGATCGCGGCGCAGGCGTCGCCCAGGTGATCGCGCAGGTCCGGCACGTCGGCGTCGAGGCTCGCGAAGATGAAGCCGCGGTAGCTCTCGACCCGTGGCACCGGGGTGAGGCCGTAGTTCTTGGGGTCGAACTGGTCGGGGTAGCCCCCGCCCTTCTCGGCGCGCACGCGGACCAGCTCACCGGCCGAGCTGAAGCACCAGCCGTGGAAGGGGCAGGCGAAGAAGGGCAGGTTGCCGCGCCTGGTCTGGACGAGGGTGGTGCCGCGGTGGGCGCAGGCGTTGATGAAGCCGCGCAGCTTGCCCTCGCTGTCGCGGTTCAGGATCACCGGCTGGCGTCCCATCTGGCTGGTGAGGAAGTCGTTCGGGTTGGGGATCTGGCTCTCGTGGGCCATGTAGAGCCAGGTGCCCTCGAAGATGTACTTCATCTCCAGCTCGAAGAGATCCGGGTCGGTGAAGATGCGCCGGTCGACCCGGTGGACGCCCTCGGCGGGGCGGTCGTCCAGCGTGCCGAGCAGGGAATCGGGGGTGATCGCGTCCATCGCCGTCCTCCGTCGGTACCATCCGCTACCGCCTACAGTGTCGCATAGGGACGCCAGGGGGGTCGCACCAATCGCCTGGGGCACGGGGTCGCGGCGAGCGTCAGGTCCCAGGGTCGCGTGGAGACGGAGAGAGGAGGGATGCCGTGAGGCTCGGCAACGAGGTGGCCGCGGACCGGGACCAGCTGCGCGACGCTTGGCTCGCCGAAGACCCGCTCCCGGCGGATCCCCTCCCCGTCGTGCGGGGCTGGCTCGACGAGGCCTTCGCCGCCGGGCTCCAGTCCAATCCCCACGCGGTCGCCCTGGCCACCGTCGACCCCGACGGTCGGCCCTCGGCGCGGATGGTCCTGGTGAACGCGATCGACGCCGAGCGCGGCGCCTTCACGATGTACACCAACCTCGAGAGCCGCAAAGGTCGCGCGATCGCCGCCCACCCGCGCGGGGCGATCGTCTTCTACTTCGGCCCCCACGATCGGCAGGTGCGGGTCGAGGGCGAGATCGAAGCCACCCCGGCCGAGACCGCCGACGCCTATTTCGCGGGTCGTCCCCTCGACGCACGGCTCGGCGCCTGGGCGAGCCGGCAAAGCGAGCCCGTCGCCTCCCGGGCGGCCCTGGTCGCCGAGATGGAGCGGGTCGCGACGCGCTTCGGCGTCGACCCGAACGAGAGCGACGGGGCCCGGATCCCCCGCCCTCCCCACTGGGGCGGCTACACCCTGGTCGCCGAGTCGGTCGAGCTCTGGGTCAGTCGGGCGGGACGCATCCACGACCGCGCGCGCTGGACGCGGCCGGCGGTGGGCGCGGCGTGGAGTGCGCAGCGCCTTCAACCTTGACTCGAGTCCGGCCCTCTGTGAGAAGATGCGTCGCTGTAGATTCAACGCAGGAGGGAGAGGCGATGCGGTGGAAGGGCAGGGTCACGAAGGCGGCGGGGGTCCTCGCCCTGGCGGGCGCGCTGGGCGCGTGCGGTGGCACCGAGTACACGAGGGTGGACATCCGCGCCCGCGGCGAGCTCGTCGAGCTCTGCGCGGGCGACACCGTCGATCTCGACCCGCGGCTCTACGCGCTCAACAGCGAGGGCCGCGAGGCCCTGGTTCCCGAGATCGACCCGAACTTCGCGGTGGCCTGGACGAGCGACAGCGAAGAGATCGCCACCGTCGACGCCGAGGGGATGGTCACGATGCAGTCCCTCGGCGTGGCGACGATCACCCTCGAGCTCGGGATCCCGAGCGGTGAGAACCGCGCGACGATCACGGTGAGTGCCTGCGACTGTCTCGAACCCGTGAGCGATCCCACCCGCCTCATGGAGGCGATCGTCACCGCGCCACCCGTCGGAAGCCCGACGGCGCGGATGAAGGTGCGCTGCCCCGCCGCCGACGCGGCGTCGGGCACCTCGGGCTGCTCGAGCTTCAGCGGCACGGTGTGCTGGCACGAGGCGATTC
>JANQRO010000321.1 GCA_028284525.1 Myxococcota bacterium
CCGCCGGGGGCCTCGGACACCGGGCCGGGCGCGCCCGGGGGGCCGGGCGGCGTCGCCGCGCGGGCATCCGTGTCCACCACCGGCGGCTCGTGGAACACCTGGGTCTCGCCGGGCCACGCGGCCTGGGCTTGGGGGGGCGGGCTCGGGGCTTCCCGCTCGAGGGCCCGGGTCGCCGCGTGCTCGGCGAGCAGCTTGCGCTGGATCTCCAGGAGTTTCTCGAGCTGCTCCGGGGTGACCCAGCCGTTGCCGACGAAGATGTCGCCGAGCCGTGCGCCGCTGCGCCCCTGTTGACGGGTCGCCTCGGCGAGCTGGTCCATCGTGATCAGCTTCGCCTGGACCGCGATGCGGCCGAGCAGTCGTCCGTTGGGTGCCGCCATCTTCGCAGCGAATCGGCGGGGCGGACGCCTCCCTGAGCGCAAAACACGCGTGTTCCCCACACGGCGACGCGAATGGTGGGTTCGCCCGAGACCCGGCCAGGGGCTTGACCCAAGCGATCCAGCCGGCGCGGCGGCGCTCAGCCGAAGCGGGGGATCAGCTCCGCCGCCGCGTCGAGCGTGCGCAGCACCCGCTCCTCGCCCCGGTCGGAGACGAACTGCACCAGCCGGTCGGCGCCGAGCTCGCGGTAGCGCTCCCAGAGTGCGGGGTCGGGCTTGGCCGCGACGAAGACCGTGGTCTCGATCGTCGACAGGTCGCGGCCCGCGCGCTCGGCGTGACCGCGCAGCGTCTCGATCGTGCGCGCGAGATTCTCGCCACCGTCGCCGTCGATCACGATCAGTCCGTCGCAATAGTCGACCACCCGTTTGAGCCCTCGGGGTCCGAGACCACCCATCAGCACGGGGGGATGGGGCGACTGCAGGGGCTTCGGCATCTGCCAGATCTTCTCGAAAGAGACGAACTCGCCTGAGAACGACGCCTCCTCCTGGGTCCAGATCTCCTTCATCGCGAGGACGCGCTCGCGCACCACCTTCCAACGTCTCTCGAAGTCGGTGCCGTGGTTCGCCATTTCCTCGGCGTTCCAACCGCCGCCCACTCCGAAGAGGAAGCGGCCGCCGGAGAGCAGGTCGATCGTCGCGATCTGCTTGGCCAGGTAGATCGGCTCGTGTTCGACCAGCAGACAGACCCCGGTGCCGACCTTGAGCCGCTCGGTCGCCGCCGCCGCCGCCATACACGAGGCGAAGGGATCCATCATCGACCAGTAGATCTCGGGCAGGTCGCCGCCAAAGGGGTAGGGCGTGGTGCGCGAGGCCGGGATGTGGGTGTGTTCGGGAAACCAGGCCGACTCGAAGCCGCGCTCCTCGAGGGCGCGGGCCAGCCGTTCGGGGCGGATCGAGAACGCGGCGTTGCCGCAGGTGGCGCCACAGTGCATCGCGTCGCTCCTAGATCATGGTGTAGCCGCCGCTCACGCTGAGCGTCTGGCCGGTGACGAAGCTCGCGCGCTCGGAGCTCAGGAACACGACGGTATCGGCGATGTCGTCCGGGCGCCCGATGCGTCGCAACGGATAGAGCTTGGCGATGCGCTCGCGCATCTCGGGCGTATTCCAGCGCCCGAAGTCGCCCCGCCACATGCTGGAGTCGCCCGCCTCCTCGTCGCTGTCGGGCATCGTCGTCCCCGGGCACACGACGTTCACGCGGATTCCAAAGCGGCCGACTTCCCGCGCGACGCTCTTCGAGAGGGCGATGATTCCGCCCTTGCACGCCGCGTACACCCCTTGGCGGAACTCGCCCATCCGCCCGGCATCGGAGCCCATGCTCACGATCGAGCCGCGCTGACGCTCGACCATCCCGTCGAGGACGGCGCGGGTGCAGTTGATCATGCCCCAGAGGTTGATCTGGACCTCGCGCTCCCACTGGACGCGGGCGTCGGGGTCGAGAAAGGCCACCTCCTGGGTCCAACCCACGTTGTTCACCAACGCCTCGATCGGCCCGACTTCGCGTTCGACGCGTTGCACCATCGCGGTCACCGAGTCCCAGCTCGAGACGTCGGTCTCCACGACCCAGGCGTCGCCGCCGGCATCGCGGATCTCCCGCGCCACCTTCTCCCCCTGGCTCGCGTCGATCTCGGCGATCGCCACCCGCGCGCCTTCGCGACCGAAGGCCAACGCGATGGCGCGCCCGATGTTCGAGCCGCCGCCCGTCACGACCACGGTCTGTCCCGAGAACCCGAGATCCATCGTCGCCTCCTGCTCCACCCGCCCGACGGCGTGTTGTAGCATGCGGCTCGGGAGGTGGTTCGTGCAATTCAGCATCTTGGTGCAGACCAAGGTCGACGAGTGGGACCTCGCGGTCGAGGCGGAAGAGCTCGGCTTCGACGCCTGCTGGTTCCCCGACACGCAGATGGTCTGGTCGGATTGCTACGCCACGATGGCGCTCGCCGCCCAGCACACCTCGCGGATCCGCATCGGCACCGGCGTGTCGATCCCGGGCACACGCATCGCGCCGGTGACGGCGCACTCGATCGCGACGATCAACCAGCTCGCGCCCGGACGCACCTTCCTCGGCGTCGGCACCGGCCACACCGCGATGCGTGGGATGGGGCAGAAGCCGATGCCCCTCGCGGAGTTCGACGAGTACCTCCGGGTCGTGCGCACCCTGCTCCGCGGCGACGAAGTCGACTACACCTACCGCGGGAAGACCCGCAGCATCCAGTTCCTCCACGAGGGCATGGGATTCCGCAACACCCACGACCCGATCCCGATCTACGTCGCCGCCAACGGCCCCAAGACCCTCCAGCTCACCGGCCGGCTGGGCGACGGTCTGATCTCGCTGATGGGCGAGAGCGAGGAGGTCCTCTCCTACCACCTCGGGATGATCCGCGAGGGCGCGCGTCACGCGGGGCGCGAGCTCCCCGGGGACTTCCACACCTCCGCGCTCGTGTGTCCGATCCTCCTCCGCGCCGGCGAGACCCTGCGCTCCGAGCGAGTGATCGACCTCGCCGGCGCCTACGCCGTGTGCATGCTCCACTACGTCTACGAGGTCTACGAGCAGAGCCACGACGACGAGGTCGTGCCCGAATTCCTCCACGGCGTCTGGGAGGAGTACCGGGAGCACGTCGACCGGATGGAGCTGCCACCCGACAAGCGCTTCCGCCAGATCCACGAGGGGCACGCCACCTATTGTGTTCCCGAGGAGCGACGCTTCGTGACCCCCGAGGTGATCGAGGGCACCTGTATGGTGGGCGGCGAGTCCGAGATCCTGGAGCAGATCCGCAAGGCCGAGGCGGCCGGGCTCCGCGAGGTGGGAATCGTCCCGGCCCTCGCCGGCTACCGCGGCGTCATGCGCGACTTCGCAAAGGTGATGAAACGTGTCTGAGCTGTTGATCTCCGCCGACTCGCACATGTGCGAGCCGCCCACCCTGTGGACCGAGCGCATCGACGCCCCGTTTCGCGACCGCGCGCCGCGCATCGTGAAGAACCCCGGCGAGTTGACCGGCTCGTTCTTTGTCTGCGACGACCTGCCGCCCTTCCGGGTCTCGGGGGCCTTTGCTGCGGGGAAGACCTACGATCGCTCCTTCATGGAGGCGGGGATGGAAGACGCACTGCCCGGCGGCTGGGATCCGGCGGCGCGTCTACGCGACATGGACGAGGACGGCATCGCCGCCGAGGTGCTCTACACGACCTGTGGCTTCGTGCTCTTCTGGATCGAAGACGCGGCCTTTCAGCAGGCCTGCTTCCGCGCCTACAACGACTGGCTGGCCGAGTTCGTGAGCCACGACCGCCGACGGTTTGCCGGGCTCGGTCTGGTCTCGCTGATCGACGTCGACGCCGCGGTCCGCGAGCTCACCCGCTGCAAGGAGATCGGGCTCTCCGGAGCGATGATCTGGGCGAAGCCGCCCGACGATCGCCCCTACAGCAGCCCCGAGTACGAGCCCTTCTGGGCGGCCGCGGAGGAGCTCGGGATGCCGCTCTCACTCCACACGCTTACGGGCAAAGGCAAGGAGAGCCAGCAGGACGAATCCGCCGGGGTGACCGAAATCTACGTCCGCATGGTGCTGCGCCCCGGCGAGATCCAGCACTCGTTTCTGACTCTCGTCTTCGGCGGTGTCCTCGAGCGCCACCCCGGCCTCAAGTTCGTCTCGGCCGAGGGCGACATCGCCTGGATCCCCCACGTCCTCGAGCGCGCCGACAAGTACGCCCGTCGCTTTGGCAAGGGCTACGACGTCTCGGCGCTCTCGCTGACCCCCGCCGAGTACTTCCGACGCCAGTTCTACGCGACCTTCATCGACGACCCGCTGGGGCTCGCGATCTACCGGCACGCGGGGATCGAGAACAACCTGATGTGGTCGACCGACTACCCCCACCAGGCCTCGACCTTTCCGCGTTCGCGCGAGTTCGTGGCCGACAAGCTGGGAGGGGTCCCCGAAGCGGATCGGCGCCGCATCGTCTGGGACAACGCGGCGGAGCTCTACGGGCTCGAGGTGTAGCGCCCCCGAGCCGAGAGACCGCGCCGCTAGACCGCGGTGTAGCCCCCGTCCACGGTGATCACCGCGCCGTTCATGAACGAGGCCTCGTCCGAGGCGAGGAAGAGCACCAGGTTGATGACCTCCTCGGGCTGCCCGATGCGGCCGTGAAGGTGACCCGCCTCCATCGCCTTCCAGGCCGCGGCCTTGGTCTCGGCGTCGAGCTTCTCCATGAACTTGTGGGGCATCGGGGTGTCGATCGCGCCGGGTGCGACCGCGTTGACGCGGATCTTGTGCTCGGCCAGGTCGCTGGCCATCGAGCGGGCGAGCTGGGCGACGCCCGCCTTGGAGGCGCCGTAGGCGGCCATGTCGCGGAACCCCACGACCCCGCCCGCCGAGCTGTTGTGGATGATCGAGCCGCCACCGCCCTGCTTCACCATCTGGGCGACCACGAGCTGGCTCAGCACGATCGACGCCTTCACGTTCACGCCCAGCACCGTGTCGATCTCTTCCTCGGTGGTCTCGAGGAAGGGGCTTCCCACCATCGCGCCGTGGTTGTTGAAGAGTACGTCGATCCGCCCGTAGTGCTCGAGGGCGGTAGAGACGATGGTCTCCAGGTCCGCGCGACGGGTGACGTCGGCGTGGACGTAGACGACCTGGCCCGGGTAGCGGGCGGCGATCGGCGCCACGTCCTGCTCGCCCTTCTCGAGGATGTCCGACGCGACGACCTTCGCGCCCTCGCGGGCGAAGAAGTCGACCGCGACCTTCCCCTGGCCGCCGGCGCCGCCGGTGATGATGCAGACCTTGTCCTGTAGGCGTCCCATTGGCGGAGCGCTCCTTCGAGAAGAGGTGGCTGCCGGCGCGGGGCCGGTTGGGACTCGCGGGTCTCGGGGCGCCGTCGTGGGCACCGGGGCGAGGTCCGGCGGAGACGGTAGCATCGCGGGTCTGGAGGCAGGCCCATGGCAACTGGCGTCAAGGTCACGCGGCTCTACACCGGCGACGACGGCGAATCCCACTTCGAAGACATCGAGGTGCCCTTCGAGGAGAGCGGCCTCGGCGGGGCGATGTCGAGTCGCCTACCCGCCACCGGGGTGGTGTTTCGCGAGACCGGCGACGACTACGACTACGACTGGCACAACGCGCCGCGTCGCCAGTACATCCTGATGCTCTCGGGCGGCGGCGTGGAGATCGAGGTCGGCGACGGCACCACACGACGCTTTCGTGCGGGGGACATTCTGCTCGCGGAGGACACGACCGGTCGCGGCCACATCTCCCGGGCCATCGACCCGGAGCCGCGGGTCTCGGTGTTCGTGACGCTCGAGTAGGGGGCCGGCCCCGCGGGTGTGCAACTCGCGCGCAAGGGGCCCGGGGCGACCGCGGTCTTCAGGCGGGGTGGCGACCTGCCGATCGCTCCATCCAGGCGCACTGCACTCGGAGCCCCCTTGAGCCCCGCCAAGTACGACATCCTGCTGCTCGACGACGGCGAGCTCTCGGAGATCCGCGGCGCGGCGCACGCCCTGGGGGCCGCCGTGCACACCGAACTCGACGGGCCGGACACGCCCGTCGAGTGGCCGCTCGTCGTGTCGAGCGCGCGCTACCTCGAGCGTCTCGAATCGATCGCCGTGAACCTGTCCGCCAAGCGGCTGGTGGTGCTCGATCAGCTCTCCCAGACCCTGCGGGCCCGGATGCGTCGCGCTCGTGTCGACTTCTTTCTGTGTCGGCCCGTCCACCCCGAGGCCCTGCGTCTCCTCCTCCTGCACTGTCTCTACCGCGGCCCGGAGCGGCGCCAGCGGCGCGTGGCGATCGGCGCTCCAGTCCGCTTCCGCAGCGGCTTCCGCCGCGGACGCGGGGTGCTCGCCGATCTGTCGGATTCGGGGTGCCGCATCCTCACCCCCGAGCCCCTCTCCACGGGCCAGCGGCTCCTCGTCTTCCTCCCCAGACCGGGACGTCGCGGGCGCACCTTCTACGTGCGCGCCGAGGTCGTGCGCTCGCAGCGCCACGAGCACGCCCGCAACGAAATGGCGCTGCGCTTCTACAGCGTGGGCGCCACCGCGCAGCGTCGAATCGACGAGCTGATCGCCCACCACATGGAGAGCCCTGCCGTCTTCCGAGGGACGGCGCCGGCGCCGCTGCCCGATCCGCCGCGCGCCGCGTCCGACGGGCCGGGCCCCTTGGAGGCGGCCGCGCGCGCCCCCCACGCGGACCCGGACCGCTTCCGGGACGCTCCGGCGGGGGTCGAGGGGCTCGACGGGGCCGAGGATCCGCACCTGCTCGAGCTCGAGGAGGCCGCCGACGAAG
>JANQRO010000330.1 GCA_028284525.1 Myxococcota bacterium
AACAGCGCCCGGAGCCAGCCCCGGGTGGGAATACAGTCCGCATCGGTGAACGCCACCCAGTCGCCCGACGCCGCGGCGACCCCTCGGTTGCGTGCGGCGGGTGCTCCGCGATTGGCCTGCTGTACGAGACGTGCGCCGTAGCGTTCGACCAGGCCAGCGCCGTCGTCGCTCGAGCCGTCGTCGACCGCGACGACCTCGTAGTCGCCGTCCGCGAGGTTCTGTCGCGCGAGGGCCTCGAGGCAATCCGCCAGGGTGTCTGCCGCGTTGTAGAAGGGCACCACGACGCTGACCGCTACACCCAAGGCTCGCACCTCCGCTGACAGCGCCGGAAGCTGTAGAACCCACGCCAGAACCAGCGTGTCCACATCGCGTGATACGCCGCCATGGTGTACGCCTCGGCATCGCCGATCCCCAAGCGCCGCGCGAACCCCAACCCGTGGCTCCGGACGTTGCGCCACGTCGTCGCTGCGAGCACGCGGAGCTCTTGTCGGGCTCCCCACGGCAACAGCTCAGGCGCTCGCTTGTACATCTCCGCCGCGCCTTCCCCGTAGGTCCACGCCTGACGTTGCAGACCGGACTCGGTGTCGCGGTTCCGATGGAAGAGCACGGCGTGCTCGGCGTAGGCGATTTCGCCCGGAAAGGCGGCGAGCAGTCGGGTGGAGAAGTCGACGTCTTCCGCGGTTCGCATGGCCTCGCACCACCCGGCGATCGCGAGGGCGGAGTCGCGGCGCACCGCCATGTTCATCGAGCACGCGAACGGCAACACCGCGCGACGAGCCGTCGTGGCCGCGTCGTAGAACTGGTGGCGTGCGATATAGCGTTCGACCGCAGAGACGGGCGGGTAGCTCAGACAGCGTCCCGCGACGAGGTGGGTGGCCCGGTCCGCGAACGGCTCGAGCAGCTCGGCCAGCCACCTGCGCGTCGGAATCGTGTCGGCGTCGAGGTGGGCGATCACTTCGCCCTTGGCCCGATACAGCGCGCGATTGCGCGCTGCCGACGGCCCCTTTCGGGGTTCGTCGAGCAGGCGGACCGGATACCGCGACACGATCTCCCGGGTGCCGTCTTGCGACCCGTTGTCGACGACCAGAATCTCCGGCTCCCGCTCGAGGCCCACCTGTCCGCCCAACGCCTCGAGGGTCGCCCCGATGGTTCGTTCGGCATCGAGAGCCGGGACCACCACGGTCGCGTGGAGGTCACACGCCACCTGCAACTCCCGCGGCGTAGCGCCCCGTCCGGCGATAGGAGGCAAACCCGGCCCAGAACGCGCGCTTCCAGACGTGGTGGAAGTGCGCCCGTTCGAAGCGCTCGTTCGGCACGATCCCCAGGCGATGTCCCACGCGACACGCCAAGGCGTCCACCCAATACCCGATTCGTTTGACTGCGACCTGACCGACGTCGGTTGTGCCCCATCTGAGGGTGCCGGGATAACGCGCGTACAGGTTGGCGACTCCTTCTCCGTACCCCCACGCCTGGCGTGCGAGCGCCTCCTCGCTCGCTCGGTTGCGATGCATCAACAGTGCACGCGGGGCGTAGATCATCGAGTCCGGAAAGCGTTGCAGCAGGCGGTGACAGAACTCCACGTCCTCGCCGGTCAGAAACTCCTCCGACCATCCGCCGATCGCCGTCGCCGCCTCGCGACGGACGGCCATGTTGCGCGATGGGACGAAGGGAAAGAGGGGACGACGGATGTACTCGACGGCGTCGATGCGACCGCTCGCCGCCATATAGCGTTCGGCCCCGGTCTTCGGTGGGAAGGAGACCGATCGACCCCCCACCAACACCACCGACGGGTCGGCCATCGCATCGGCCATCGCCTGGACCCAACCGCGGCTGGGGACGGCGTCGGCGTCGAGGTGGCACACGATGCGACCCTGTGCGCGAGCGAGACCCGCGTTGCGCGCCGCCGCCGGACCGCGGGTCGGCTCGAACGCGAGCGTCGCGCCGCATCGCCGCACCACCTCCGCGGTCCGATCCGTCGAGCCGTTGTCGACGACGATCGTTTCGAATCGCCCGTCGAAACGCTGGGCTTGGAGCGCGCGCAGGGTGTCCCCGATCTGAGACTCCTCGTTGAACGCGGGGACCACGACCGACACATCGGGCGATCGCCTCAGCACAACGCCTCCTCCAGGGGATGCAACGCAGACGGCGCCGCGTAGGCGTTCTCGCCGACCCGGACCCGCAGACCCCGAAGCGAGGTCGCGGTCTGCGCCACCACCCCGAGGATCTGCCGGGCGGCTCGGCGCCCGCCCGGGACGACGACCTGGTGAAGCAGCGCAGACAGGGTCTCGGCGGGCTCCAGTCGCTCCGCGCGGAGCCCTTCGGCCTCCTCCCGCCGCTGGATCACCGCCAGGTGGGTCGGGGTCGCGGCCGACTGCGTGGTGGCGCCGGGCCACAGGTCCGCGCTCCGGACCTTGCGCTTCTCGGTCCACTGGGAATAGCGCGGGACGGCCGCGAGGTCGCCGACCTCGGGAAACCACGTCCGGGTGTTGGGGTGGAGATTGAAACTCTGGGCGAGACCGCGAACCTCGGGCGTGCCGGCGACCAGGCGCAGCAGGAGCTTGTCGTCGCCCAGGGTGCGCCACCCCGCGCGAATCATCGCCACGGTGAGCGTTGTCTTCCCGCCCCCCGACTCCGCGCACAGCAACGCGCAACGGCCTCCACGGACCACGGCCGCGCCGTGTACCGGGGTCCACCCCGCCTGCCGCCACCCCTCGCAGAGCAAGAGCGTCAGCAGGACCTCCAGGTCGAGCGTTACCCAGGGATCTGTCGGGTCCGGGGCGTAGATCGTCCAAGCGGTCGAGTCGGCGTCTCCCTCGGCCCAGAGACCCGAGGGACAGGCCGCCACGAGGGCCCCGCCGTCCTCGTCGACCCGCATCCGCCCACAGCGCAGATACTCGCCCCGGACATGCGGTGCGCGGGAAGCGGCAGGCGCCACCGCGATCGAGACCGGGCGGTGGCCGCCCGGCCACACGAGGTCGAAGAGCCTCATCTGCTCCGCGATCTTGGCGCGGACCGGAGCGATCTCGCAGGCCACGGAGACCGAGAGCGGCCCGCAGGGGAAGCGCACGGGTTGCTCGAGCTCGCTATTCGGCGAGCGGCAGCGTCGGGTCGAACGCGCTGACGACCACCTGCTGGAGGGGCTCGCGGTGCTTCGTGACGGTCGGAGCCTCCCAGGGGCCGGCGAACTGGATCCGCGGCTCGGCCGCGGCGTGGTCGGCCGGGGTCAGCAGTCCCTCGTCGATCAAGGTCGCGATGAAGCCCTGGACCTGCGCCTCGATGGTCGCCGGCGCCTCGGCCTGTCGGCAGGCCTCGAGCGCTTGAGCTGGGGTGGCGCCGGTCTCGAACAGCTCACCGATCGCCCAGCCGGAGGGATTGATCGAGAAGAAGAACTTGGTCTCGAGATCGAGCACCACGGCCTCGTGTTCGAGCGTGGTGACGACGAGGTCGGGACGCAGGTCGTAGGCGAGATCGGAATTCATCACTTGGGCTCCTCACGGTGGAACTGCTTGGCTATGAGTGACGCCGTCCCGCGTCTCGGTGACGAACTCTCGCCTCCGCGTCGGG
>JANQRO010000351.1 GCA_028284525.1 Myxococcota bacterium
GTCGAGCATCTCGGTCACCCCCGCCGAGCCGGAGCGCTGGGCGTTCTGGACGGCCGCGTAGGCGCGCTCGGCGGTGGGGATCGCGCGGGTGCGCAGCACGGCGGTCGCATCCGCCGCGGAGGCGAGGCGTTGGTAGGCGCGCGCCAGGGCGCGTCGCTGCACGAGCGCAGCATTGCGGCGCCGCTCCCGGGCGCCGTCGAGTGTGCGGCGGGATGCGCGTCGGGCGAATTGGTTGCGGTCGAAGAGCGGGATCGGCAGCGAGACGCCCACCACCATGGCCCAATCGTCGGTGTCGTTGAAGTGGCGGGGACCCAACCCGAGCGTCAGGTCGGGAATCCCGCGCGCGTCCGCGAGCGCGACCGCGGCGCGTCTCGCGGTGACCTCGGCCTGCCAACGCGCGAGCCGCGGCGAGCTCTTGAGCTTCGCCACCAGACTCGACTCGGAAGGGAGCGGATCGACGGCCTCGAGGTCTCCGGCCACCACTCGAAAGGCAGGCTCGTCGTCCCCCCACGCCGTCGCGAGCCGCACGTAGGCCGCGCGGAGCGCGCGTTGGCGCAGTTGGAGCTCGATCTCCTGCTTGGTGACCTCGATCTGCGCGCGGAGATCGTCGGCGAGGTCGACCTCTCCGTCGCGCACCTGTTGGTGCATACGCTCGAGCAGGCCTGTCGCGAGACGAATCTGGTCCTGCTCGAGCTCGACCGAGCGTTGCTGGGCGAGGGCGTCGAGGAACGCGTCCGTCGTTTCCGCCACGACGTCGAGTCGCGTTGCCTCGTACTGCCACGCGGAGATCCGCGCTTGGGCGTCCCCCAACGCCCGCCGCTTGGCGCGTTTGCCACCGAGCTCGACGAGCTGGCTGATCGCCAGGGTCGTTTCGGACTGATCGAAGCTCTCTCTCTCCCCGGACCCAGCGACGTTCTCGACGTCGACGGTCAACGTGGGGTTTGGCCGCAGTCCGCCCTGCAACGCGCTCTCTTCGCTCGAACGTACGTCCCACCCGAACGCCGCGAGCGCGGGGTTGCGCTCGATCGCGAGCGCGAGGGCCTCGGACAGGGAGAGCGTCCCGCCCTGCCCAGCGGGCGCTCCTCCCGCACTCGCCTCGGCGCCCACACGCGGCGCCGCGACGCCAACCGCTCCCGCGAGCGCCACCGCCATCGCGACCGTCCAAAGGGGGTTCCTCCCGCAGCGCACGCTCCATCGCCACCGGCCTGCCATCGTCCTCTCTCCCCTCCCGTACCCGTGGGCACCGCGGAGCGCGGACGCGCGTTGTGCGCTCCAGTCCGCCTTCGCGTCGACCCGTCTCGCCGGAACGCCTGGGACAGCGCCCCGCCCGGCGATCCCGGCCCGCGCATCGTTGCGCCCGGTCCGACCCCGGTTGCGGTCGGGCCGCGGGGGTCGTCGTCTCGCTAGTCGACCTCGACCACCGCGACGGCCTCGATCTCGACGAGCCAACGTCGCAAGGCCAACGAGTCCACCCCGACCAGGGTGCTCGCCGGCCGGAGGCCCTCCCCCATGAACTCGGTCCGGACGCGGCGGAAGACGTCGAGGTCCTCCGGCCGATACCCCACGATGTAGGTGTTGATCTTCACGAGGTGGCCCAGAGAGGCGCCGGCGTCCCGAAGCTGTGCACCGAGGCTGGTGAACGCGGCGCGGAGCTGGGCTTCGAGGGTGTCCCCTTCGCCGATCTGGCCGGAGACGTAGAGCGTCTTCGCCCCGCCGTGGGTGACCGCCACCACCTGGGTATATCCGTTGGCGGGGTTGATGTACTCGCGCTCGACCGCGAGGGCCTGCGCGGGGGCAACGATCCATGCACACAGGAGGAGCGCGCCGACCCACGAGAGCGGGCGGACGCGAGAGCTGATCGCCACGGGGACCTCCCGACCACTGGGCGCGGCGTCGCCCTGCCACGCCGCGCGGGCCACTGCTACCCGCGACGCCGGGCGTCCACGCGGGCACCCGGCGCGAACCAAGGAGGGTGCCCTCCGCTAGGCCGCGGCCTGCTGGGCGTCCCAGGCGGCGCGGACGTCGTCCATCGTCAGCGTGGCGACGACCTTGGCGTCGTCGTCGAGGACTTCGAGGACGGCGTCCTCCTGGTCGGCCCGCATGCTGTAGAAGACGACGGCGCCCTCGGGGCCCCCGCCCTCGCTGTGGGCGTCGTTGGTGCGCCCGCGGTAGTAGCGCCCCGCCGGCCGGACCTCGCGAATGCTGCCGTCGGGCTCGTACATCCGCAGCTCGCCCTGGATGATGAACATGTTGGTCTGCGCGAGATGGTTGTGCATCGTGACGGTCTGGTCGGGCGCAAAGCGCACCACGAGGTCGACCACCTTGCGTTCTTCGTCGATGTCGCAGAGCGAGAGCTCGAGATTCTCGATGCCCGCGAAGGGCAGCCAGCGGATCTCGTGGTCGTAGAGTTGGAAGGGAACGGGGGGTGTGGCGTCGGCGCTCACGGCGACTCCTCCAGGTTGCGAGTGTTCGCCCCAGTATAGAGGAGACGTGTAGCGCCCGAGACCCGGCGCTCGGCGTGGGCTAACGGGCAGAGGCGGGGGAAACCGACCCTTGTCGGACACCCTGGAGGGCGGACTGGCGCACGACGCGGGTCTTCACGTGCTGTCCCGTGCGCGTCACGATCGTCGCCGTCAGCGTCTCCTTGCGGAGCACGGGGCCCACCCCGCGCGCGAGCCACTGCATCCGCTCGACGGTGCCGTTCTTGAGACGCACGGTCTTGCCGTCCATCTCGACCTCCCCCTCGAGGGTGCCGGTGTGGCGCACGACGAGACAGTCTCCGTAGGTTCCCGCCGGCGTCTTCGCGGCCTGACGGCCGACGATCTCGCCCTCTTCGCGGTAGCGAAGCCCTTCGAAGTCGTAGAAGCCGGCGTCCCAACGCATCCCCTTCTGGATGGGATTGGGAAGCAGGAGCGCCGGCGGGTCGAGGGGAATCCTCCGCATCGGGCCGGCCACGGCGGTGTCGAGCGCGACGATCCGGTAGCCGTCGGCGTCCTTGCGCAGGTACTGGGCCTCTTCCTGCACCTCGTGGTGAGCCAGGTGCCCGGCGAGCCGATCAAGGTGGCCGCGCGCTCGGTCCTGCGCGAGCAGGGGCGGGCGGAGGAGGGGCAGGAAGAGGCCCAGTACCTGCGCAAGGACGCCGAC
>JANQRO010000382.1 GCA_028284525.1 Myxococcota bacterium
ATCCATCTTGGCGGGGGAGTCGCATCCGGCTCGGGACGCCATCGTGCTCAACGCGGCAGCGGCGCTCGTGGTCGCGTCGAGTCTCGAGCCGCGAGAAGCCGCGGCTCGCGCACGAGAGGCCATCGACTCCGGCGCGGCACGAAGAAAGCTGGAGCAGTGGAAGACCGAGGCGACGGCCGCGCGACGGTGAACCCGTCCGGAGTGCTCGAGGAGATTCTCGAAACGAAGCGTGCCGAGATCGAGTCCCTCCGTCTTGCGCGCCTTCCGGCCCCGCCCGCTCGGCGCGCGGTGACCTTGCGCCGGGACGTGGGCGATCCGCTGAGGGTGCTTGCCGAAATCAAGAGGAGGAGCCCCTCCGCCGGAAAGCTGTCGGTCCGGTTGGGGGTGGGGGCGCGGGCCGCGGCCTACCAACGAGCAGGCGCTTCGATGGTGAGCGTGCTGACCGACGCCCGGTACTTCGACGGTGCACCCGAGCACCTCGGAGAGGTCCGGAACGCGTGCGAACTGCCGATCTTGTGCAAGGACTTCGTGCTGGACGAGGTCCAGCTCGACGTCGCACGCGCTCATGGCGCCGATGCCGTCCTGCTGATCGTGCGCTGCCTCGAACCCGATCGACTGGCGCCGCTGGTCGAGGCCGCTCGCGCTCGAGACTTGGAACCGCTGGTGGAAGTCGTGAACGAAGAGGAGGCACGGCGTGCGGTCGAGGCCGGGGCGGAGCTCGTCGGGGTCAACGCCCGGGACTTGGACACGCTGAAGATGGACGCCGACCGAGCCGCACGAGTCGTCGAGGGGCTGCGGCCGAGGGGAGCCGTTCCCATCTACCTCTCGGGCCTCTCCTCCCCGAACGCCATCGCGGGGGTGGCCCGGTCGGGGGCGCACGCAGCGCTGGTTGGGGAGGCCTTGATGCGCCTCGACGATCCGGAGCCCCTGCTGCGAGAAATGGCCCGCGCCGCGCGCTGAAAACTCGCCGACCGGCGCCGCGGGCCTTACCGTGGATCGGTGCAGATCGACTCGCTCGTCGACGTCTATCTCGACCACCTCCGCGTCGAACGTGGATTGGCCGAGAACACCATCGCCGCCTACGGCCGCGATCTGGCCGGGCTCGCCCGCTTCGCCGAGTCGCGGGGAGTTCGCCAGGCAGCCGACGTCGACCTGGCGCTCGTCACCCGCTGGCTCAGGTCCCTGGCCGAGGAAGGGCGCGGAGCACGAACCAGCGCGCGCCAACTCTCGGCAGCCCGAGGGTTGTTCAAGTTCCTGGTGAAGGACGGTGCGATCCGCAAGGACCCGACCGAGCTGGTTCGCCCTCCAAAGCTGGGTCGGAAGCTGCCGCGCCCGTTGGAAGTCGACGACGTAGTACGTCTGCTCGCCGCACCGGACGAATCGACCCTCCGAGGGTTGCGGGACCGCGCGATGCTCAGCTTGGCCTATGCCGCCGGGATGCGCGTGAGCGAGATCACGCGACTCGGGCTCGGGGATCTGGACCTGAGCCGCGGGGTCGTCGCCCCCCTGGGCAAAGGCGGCAAGCGTCGCCTGGTTCCACTGGGAGAAGTGGCCATCAGTCATCTCGATGCGTACCTGACCGCCCGACGGGAGCATCCCCGCAAGAAGCCGGACGGGGGGCTCGTCTTCCCTTCCCCTCGGGGAGGCCCCCTCACCCGCCAGTCCTTTTGGAAGATCGTTCGGGGCTACGCACTCGCCGCGGGTCTCCGGGAACACGTGCACCCTCACCGGCTCCGCCATTCGTTCGCGACACACCTGCTCGCGGGCGGTGCCGACTTGAGGAGCGTTCAGGCCATGCTCGGGCATGCCAGCGTCACGACCACGGAGGTCTACACCCACGTCTCCAGTGACCGGGTTCGAACGGCGCACCAGCGAGCCCATCCTCGCGGCTGAGCACTCCGCCATGTGTTAGACCCGGGGCTCGGTCCGTGGGCAATCCGCACTTCTCCGTCATCGCGCCCGTGGAGCGGGAAACACCCGTGGTGGTCGAGATTCCCCACGCGGGGCTGCAGCTCGAGCCCCTCGCCCTCGCCCCTTTGATCGCGCCCGCGAGCGCCCTCGGCCGAGACGCCGACCTGTACGTCGACGACCTCTACGCGGACGCACCCGCAGCAGGGGCGACGGTGCTCGTCGCCCACACGAGCCGCTACGTGTGCGACTTGAATCGCGGGGAGTCCGACGTCGATGCACGCGCAGCCGAAGGCGCCTCGGCCCGCTCGGCGCCCCACGGGCTGATCTGGCGCAGCACCACCCACGACGAGCCGGCGCTCGCCGAACCCCTGCCTCGAGGCGAGCTCGAGCGCCGCATTCGCGAGATCTACCGCCCCTACCACGCACGGCTGGCCGAGCTCCTCCAGCGGAAACGAGAGCGATTCGGCTTCGCGGTGCTGCTGTGCGGCCACTCCATGCCCAGTCGGGGTCGGAACACCGGTCAGCGGCCCCGCGGCGCGGTGGCCCGGGCCGACGTGGTGCCGGGCAGCCGGGGGCGGTCGACCGCCACGAGCGCGGTCATCGACCTCCCCGAGGAGCTCGCCCGGCGGCGCAGCTGGACGGTCGCTCACGACGACCCGTATCGCGGGGGCTTCTCCACGGCGTACTACGGACGCCCCGCCACCGGGATCCACGCCGTCCAGGTGGAGCTGAGTCGCCGCCTGTACATGGACGAAGACACGCTAGAAAAACGCGCGGGAGCGTTCGAGCAGGTCCGAGACTACTGTCGGGAGCTGGTCACCGACCTGGGGGGTCTGGACCTCGGGAGTTGACAGGCTCGGTCCTTGAGCTAGCTTCGCGGCCCCCCATGGCCCGAAGCGACATCACTGGGAAGCGGCGCATGCGCGCCCGAAACGTTTCCCACTCGAACATCAAGACGCCGCGCTGGCAGAAGGTGAACGTTCAGCGCCGCCGCCTCTGGGTGGCCGAGCTCGGCCGGTACGTCACCCTCGACGTCACCACGCGCGACCTTCGGACCATCGACAAGGTGGGAGTGCTCGCGTACGCGAAGCGCCACGGCGCGAAGATCGCCTGAGCGCCCCGGCTAGGGCGCGTCGACCGTCACCGCGCCGCTCTTCTCGTCTCGCCGGACGGCGAACGCGGGCGCGTCCAGCTCGTCGGCGCCGAGCGCGCCGGCGCGGGGACTCGCTACCGCGGCGACCGGGCGGTCGCCGTCGAGGATCAGGGCG
>JANQRO010000142.1 GCA_028284525.1 Myxococcota bacterium
CCGTCGACGGCGATGACCAGATCTCCCGCCTGGAGCCCCGCGGCCTCGGCGGGGGTGTCGGGGCTCACGCGCCGGATCAGCACCGTCGCCGGAACGACACCGAAGTCGTCGACACCCGGGAAGACGGGCACGGAGATGTCCAGCTCGCTCTGGACGGGCTCGGGGCCCAGCACCGTGAGACGCGCCACGCGCAGGGAGAGTTCCGCGCGCCCGGCCGCCGCGGCGGCGTCGTAGCGCGTCACAAAACCCGACCAGTCGCGGATCGTCTCCCCGTCGACGGCGATCACCCGGTCGCCCGAGCGCAGCGCCGTCTGCCCGGCGGGCGCGTCGGCCCGGGCCACCGCCAGGACCGCTGCGAGCCGGCTGTGGCTCATGCCGGCCCAGCCCGCCTGCATCGGCTGGCCGAAGGCATCGAGCGAGCCGCGCTGCTCGATCGTCATCGCGACGTCGAAGGGGGCGGCGTCCTCGCCGCGGCGCACGCGCAGCGGGAGGGTCTCGCCCGGTCGCTCGGCCACGACACCGACCACCTGGTCCCAGAACTCGACGGGCTCACCGGCGATCGCTTCGATGCGATCGCCCGGCGCGAGGCCCGCCACGGCGGCCGGCGACTCGGGCTCGACGTTGCCGATCACGGCCGCCTCGCGGGGTGTCCCCACGGCGAGGGCCACCGCGAAGAGCAGTACCGGCAGCACCAGGTTCATCGCCGGGCCGGCAAAGAGGATGACGAGCCGTTGCCACACGGGACGGTGGTGGAAGGCGTGCTCCGAATCGGCCAGGACCTCGGGGCTCTCCTGCTCGTCGGGATTCTCCCCGAGCATCTTCACGAAGCCCCCGAGCGGGATCCACGCGGCGACGTATTCGGTGCCCCCGCGTGTGAAGCGCAGGCGGTAGCGCCCGAAGCCGATCGGATTGCCGAAGCCCAGCGAGAACTTCAAGACCTTCACCTTGCAGAGCTTGGCCGCCACGAAGTGACCGAGCTCGTGCACGAAGATCAGTACGCTCAACATCAGGACGAAGGCGAAGACGAAGGAGAAGGCCGAGGTCACGCGACCCCTCCCGCGCGCTCGCGGACGAGCTCGCCGGCCCGGCGACGCGCCCACGCGTCGGCCTCCCGGGCGTCGTCGAGGTCGCGCAGCGCGGCGCCACCAGCGCGGGCGAGGTGCTCCTCGAGCACCGCGGCGTTCACTGCGGCGATCCCGGGAAAGGCGAAACGCCCGTCGAGGAACGCGGCCACCGACACCTCGTTGGCGGCGTTCAGCGCCGCCGGGGCCGCCTCGTCGCCGCGCAGCGCGGCAAAGGCCAGGTCCAGACAGGGGAAGCGCTCGCGGTCGGGCTCCTCGAAGTCGAAGCGTCCGACCCGCCCGAGGTCGAGGGTCGGCAGGTCGAGGTCGATGCGTTCGGGATGGGCCAGGGCGACGGCGATCGGCACGCGCATGTCGGGCAGACCGAGCTGCGCCAGGACGGAGGTATCGATCATCTCCACCAGAGAGTGGATGATCGACTGGGGATGGACCACCACGTCGATCTGCTCGGGGGGGACGTCGAAGAGCCAGCGCGCCTCGATGACCTCGAGCCCCTTGTTCATGAGGGAAGCCGAGTCGATCGTGATCTTCGGACCCATGTCCCAGTTGGGGTGCGCCAGGGCCTCCTCGATCGTGGCCGCGGCGATGCGTTCGGCGCTCCAGGTGCGAAAGGGCCCCCCGGAGGCGGTGAGAACGATGCGCGCGAGATCTTCCCGGCGCTGGCCGGCGAGGGCCTGGAAGATCGCGCTGTGCTCGCTGTCCACCGGCAAGAGGGTGACCCCGGCGCGCTGGAGCTCGCGCAGCACGAGGGCGCCGGCCATCACCATCACCTCTTTGTTGGCGAGGGCGATCTCTCGGCCCGCGCGGATCGCCGTCAGGGTGGGCTCGAGCCCCACGGCCCCCACCAGCGCCGAGACCACGAGGTCGGCGGGGTGGGCGGCCACCGCGTCGAGGCCCGCGTCGCCGTAGTGGATCTCCGGGGCGTCGGCCCCGAGGCGATCCTTGAGCTCCTGGGCGCCGGCGGCGCTCCCCACCGAGACGCAGGCGGGTCGGTAGCGGCGCACCTGCTCGACGAGGGCGTCGACCCGGGTGCCTGCCGCGATTGCCGTGACGTCGTAGCGCTCCGGATGGGCCGCCACGACGTCGAGCGTCTGCACCCCGATGCTGCCGGTGCTGCCCAGGATCGAGATTCGTTTCACGCGGCGCCCCCCTGGCTGCGGTCGCGCACCTGTGCGCCGGTGAGACCGTAGCGTCGCTCGCGGGCGCTGAAGGCGTCGAGCGCCTCGGCGAAGTCGCCGGGGCCGAAGTCCGGCCACATCACCGGGGTGATGTGGAGCTCGCTATAGGCGAGCTGCCAGAGCAGGAAGTTCGAGAGCCGCGACTCTCCGCCCGTGCGGATCAAGAGGTCCGGGTCGGGGAGGTCCGGCGCCTGGAGGTACGCGGCGAAGACCTTCTCGTCGATCTGCTCGGGGTCGACCTCGCCCCGCTCGGCGTCGCGGGCCAAGCGCCGGGCGGCGTCGACGATCTCGGCGCGCCCCCCGTAGGAGAGGGCAAAGACGAGGTCCATACCGTCGTGGTGGGCCGTGTCGGCGATGGCTCGATCGAGGAGTCGGCGCACCACCCGGGGCAGCCGGTCGAGGGCGCCGATCGCGCGCACCCGGATCCGGTGTTCGTGGAGCTCGTCGAGCTCGCTGCGGAGGTAGCGCTGGAGGAGCCGCATCAGCTCGTCGACCTCGAGCCGAGGTCGGTTCCAGTTCTCCGTGGAGAAGGCGAAGAGGGTGAGGTAGCGGATGCGCCGCTCGCGAGCGCTGCGCACCACCTCGCGAACCGCGTCGATCCCCGCCTGGTGTCCAGCGATTCGTCCCTGCCCTCGGGCCTCGGCCCAGCGGCCGTTGCCGTCCATGATGACCGCCACGTGGCGCGGGAGGTTGTCGGGGGGTTTGGCTTCCGCCATCGCTACACCTGGAGGATCTCCTGTTCCTTCGCCTCGGCCTGTTCGTCGATCTGCTTCACGTGGGCATCCGTGAGGTCCTGGACCTGCTTCTCGCCGCGGCGTCGGTCGTCGGCCGGGAGGTCGCCGTCGGACTCGAACTGCTTGAGCGCCGCGACCGCGTCCCGACGCGCATCTCTCACCCCTAGTTTGTGATCTTCGGCCACTTTCTTGACGTGCTTGACCAACTCTTTGCGACGTTCCTCGGTCAGGGCGGGGATGGGAATTCGCACCACTTTCCCGTCGTTGGAGGGCGTGAGCCCCAGGTCGGAGGCCTGGATCGCCTTCTCGATGCCCTGGAGGGCGCCCTTGTCGTAGGGGGAGATCACGATCAGCCGGGGGTCCGGGGCCGTCAGGTTCGCGAGCTGGTTGAGAGGGGTCATCGTGCCGTAGTAGTCGATCTGGATGCCGTCCAGGAGCGCCGGGTTGGCGCGTCCCGTGCGGACCTTCTTGAGGTCGGCGCGCAAGTGCCCGAGCGACTTCTTCATCGCCTCTTGCGTCTCACTGAGTACGAGTTCGAGTTCCTCGGCGGCCATCGTGTCGCTCCTTGTCTCAGCTCGGGTCGGGGTCGTCACTCACGCGGGTGCCCACCGATTCGCCGGCGACCACCTTGCGCATGTTGCCTGCCACCGTCATGTCGAACACCGAGATCGGCACCCCGTTCTCCCGGCACAGTTGGATCGCGGTCTGGTCCATGAAGCGGAGATCGCGCTGGATCGCCTCCTCGTAGGAGAGCGCGGCGTAGCGCCGGGCCTTCGGGTCGACCGAGGGGTCTGCGTTGTAGACGCCGTCCACCTGGGTTGCCTTCATCAGGAGATCCGCATGGATCTCCGCCGCCCGCAGGGCCGCGGCGGTGTCCGTCGTGAAATAGGGGTTGCCGGTGCCGGCCGCGAAGATCACGGCCCGGCCCTTCTCCAGGTGGCGAACGGCCCGACGGCGGATGTAGGGCTCGGCCACCTCCTTGAGCTCGAGGGCCGAGAGCACCCGGGTCGGCACCCCGCCCCGCTCCATGGCGTCCTGGAGGGCGACGCTGTTGATCACGCTCGCCAGCATCCCCATGTAGTCGGCGCTGGCCCGATCCATCCCCTCGGCGGCCGCGCTCATCCCGCGGATGATGTTGCCCCCGCCGATCACCACGGCGATCTGCACGCCCATGGCGTGGACCGCCTGGAGCTCCTCCGCGACGCCGCCGATCACGCTGGGGGAGATGCCGAAGCCGCGCTCCCCCGCGAGGCCCTCTCCCGAGAGCTTGATCAAGACGCGGCGCGTTTTGCTCACGAGTCGGCTGCTTCTCCGAGGCGGTAGCGGATGTAGTCGGTCACCTCGATCTCGCCCCCCGCCTCCTTGCCGGCCGCGTCGAGCATGGCGCCGACGTTCTGGTCGGGATCCTTCACGAAGGACTGCTCGAGGAGACAGATCTCCGAGTAGAACTTGTTGAGACGCCCCTCGACGATCTTGTCGATCACCTTCTCGGGCTTGCCGCTCTGGCGCGCCTGTTTCTCGAAGAGCTCGCGTTCGGCGGCCACCGTCGCCGGGTCGACACCGGCCCGATCGATCGCCACCGGAGAGGGGTCCGCCGCCGCGACGTGCATCGCGAGGTCCTTGGTCGCCTCCTGGAGGGCGCCGCCGCTGCCCTGGGTGCGAACCGCAACCAGCACGCCCAGCTTGCCGCCGGCGTGGACGTAGCCACCCACCATCCCGGGCTCGACCTCGAGGCGTTCGACGCGTTTCACGACGATGTTCTCGCCGAGGGTGCTGATCGCGTCCTGGAGCCGTTCGGCCACCGTCTGGTCGCCGACCGAGGCGGAGCCGAGGGCCTCGGGATCGCTGGCGCTCGCGTCTCCGGCCGCGGCCGTCGCGAGGGCGTGGGCCAGGGCCTGGAACTCGTCGGTGCCCGCCCCAAAATCCGTCTCGCAGCCGAGCTCGACGAGGGCGCCGTGACCGCCCTCGGCGGCCATCGCGATCGCCCCTTCGGTGGTCTCGCGCCCGGCGCGTTTGTCGGCCTTGGCCAATCCGCGCTCGCGCAGCACCGCGATCGCTCGGTCGAGGTCGCCCTCGGCCTCGGTGAGCCCCTTCTTGCACTCCATCATGCCCGCGCCCGTCCGGTCACGCAGCTCTTTTACTGCCGCTGCGGTGA
>JANQRO010000400.1 GCA_028284525.1 Myxococcota bacterium
TCCACGCGCGCACCGCCGCCCAGCTCTACGACGGCGCCGCCGACTGGAGCGCCATCGCCGCTCTCCGCGACGCCGTGCGCGACATCCCCGTGCTCGGCAACGGCGACATCTGGGAAGCGGGCGACGCCCTGCGGATGATGCGCCAGACCGGCTGCTCGGGGGTCGTGGTCGGACGTGGGTGTCTCGGCCGGCCCTGGCTCTTTCGCGATCTCGCCGATGTCTTCGACGGGCGCGCGGTGCAGACCCCGCCGCGGCTCTCGGAGGTGTTCGCGATCCTGCGCGAGCACGCCGCGCTCCTGGCGGACTGGTTTGGCGAGTACCGCGGCGTGCGCTCCGCCCGCAAACACGCGGCCTGGTACACCAAGGGGTTCCGCGGCAGCGCCCGACTGCGCGAGCGGTTGATGACGATCGAGACGTTGGCGGACCTCGACGCGATCCTCGACCAGGTGCCGGACGACGAACCCTTCCCGCTCACCGCCGCGCGCGTGCCCCGCGGCAAGCGCGCCGGCACCCAGCGGGTCGTCCTGCCCGAGGGCTGGCTCGACGACCGCGACGACCCGGTGCCCCCGGGCGTCCTCGCCGAGGACGCTGTCTCGGGCGGCTGATCGGCCGGGTTCGGCCGCGCGTCGCGACGCGTGGTCGCAATCGGCCGCCGTGCGGCGCCCAGCGTCTGCGAGAGCGGCACGGCCCTTGCTCACCTCCTGCGCGTCCCGACAACGGGGGAAGGAGGTGCGCGTGCAGACCCGTCCCAACGCGGTGCGCGATCGCGGCGAGCTGATCCTGTGGGTGGGGAGCGTCGAAGGGCTCCCCGAGGCGAATCCCTGGTTTGACGTCTCGCGCGTCGCCGACGCCGACGCGGCGCTCGGGCTCCCGGTCGAGAGCTACGACGCCCTCGTCGTGAACGCCCCCGACCCGCGCGCCGCGGCCGCGGCGCTGGACACCCTCGGGAGCAGCGGCCGCCCCCTCCCCCCCCTCGCCGTCTGTCTCCCCAGCCTCGACGGGGTGGACGAGCAGCCCCTACGCGGTGCGGGAGCACGGCGGCTGGTGGCGCGCGGGCGCGGGCGACCCCTTGGCCCCCACGCCCTGGAGTCGCTCTCGCTCCTGACGCGGGAGCCGCGCCGCAGCCCGCAACGCGCCCGACCCACGGGGCGCTTCGGGGGCCTCAGCTCGCGAAGCCCGGCGATGATCGAGCTCCTGGTCGCCGCCGAGCGCGCCGCCCGCAGCCACGCCAACCTCGTCCTGCAAGGCGAAACCGGCACCGGCAAAGAGGTGCTCGCCCGCGCCCTCCACGCCGCGAGCCCGCGCGCCGGGGGCGCCTTCGTCGCGCTGAACTGCGCCGCGCTCCCCGACACCCTCCTCGAGAGCGAGCTCTTCGGCCATGTGCGCGGGGCCTTCACGGGTGCGCACCAGGACAAGGTCGGACTCTTCGAGGCGGCGCACGAGGGCACCGTCTTCCTCGACGAGATCGCCGAGATGGCGCCCCCGCTCCAGGCGAAGCTGCTCCGCGTCCTCCAGGAGGGCG
>JANQRO010000427.1 GCA_028284525.1 Myxococcota bacterium
CTCCCACGGCGCACGCGGAGCGCTGGGGCTCCCCGACAGGACGAAATGCGGGCGGATTCTACCCCACCCGTATCTCGATCCCCACGGTCCCGGAGTGCCAGAGCGACGGAGACGACGTGGTCGTCTCGGCGGTTCGAGGGCGGGCTACGCCGGGTCGGGCGGCTCCACCACGAAGAGCAGGGCGCCGCCTTCGACGGTCTCCCCTTCGTTGACGCCGAGCTCGGTCACCACACCGGCGATCGGCGACGGGATCTCGTTCTCCATCTTCATCGCCTCGAGGATCACGACGCCCTGGCCCTCGGTCACCTCGGCGCCCTGGGCGACGTTCACCTTCACCACCTTGCCGGGCATCTCGGCCTCGACCGTCTGCTTGCCCTCGGCGATCGGCGATGCGCTTCCCGCCAGGAGCCGGGTGCGCTCGTCGAGCGCCTCGAGGTGGAGGAGCTGGCCCGCGATCAATACGTCGAAGCCGTGGGCCCCCTTTTCCTCGACCATCGCCTCGAACTGACGGCCGTCCTCGATGATCGAGTAGATCGTGGGGCCGGACTTCGCTGCGTCGACCTGGATCGTCTGCCCGTCGACGCTGAGCTCGTAGTGACCCTCGGAGAGCTCCTTCAACCCGACCACGGTGGCTTCGCCACCCTTTTCGCTCACCTCGTAGTTCATCGCAGCATGCCCCGCATACCCGCCCGACGGCCGTAGGCCTTCCAGTTGTTGGCGTCGCCCCCGGCGCTCTCGACCGTCTGGCTCGAGGCTCGGGCTTTGTCGCGGCGATACGCCGCGATCGCCGCCAGCAGCACGCCGGCGCGTCGCGCCTCGCGCTCGTCGTCCCCGGGCTCGGCGGCGCCCCCGCTCCCGCCGTCCATGTAGTCGTCGATGAAGCCCGTGTCGTAGTGGCCCTTCTGGAAGACCGGATGGGCCAGCACCTTCTGGTGGAAGGGGATCGAGGTCTTGATTCCCTTCACGACGAACTCGAAGAGCGCCCGGCGCATGCGCTCCATGGCCTCGTCCCGGTCGTACCCCCAAGTGATGAGCTTGGCCACCATCGGGTCGTAGTACACCGTGACCCGCGCGCCCTGGTAGACACCGGAGTCGACCCGGACCCCGATTCCACCCGAGGGCCGGTACACGGCGATGTCTCCGGGAGAGGGGACGAAGTTGTTGTCCGGGTCTTCGGCGTAGATGCGCGCCTCGATGGCGTGACCGCTGATCTGGAGCTCGTCCTGGGTGAAGGGGAGCGGCTCCCCGGACGCCACGCGGATCATCGTCTTCACGATGTCGACGCCAGTGATCGCCTCGGTGATCGCGTGCTCCACCTGCACTCGGGTGTTCATCTCGAGGAAGTAGAAATCGTTGTGGCGGTCGACCAGGAACTCGCAGGTACCCGCCCCGACGTAGTCGACGGCCTTGGCCGCGGCGACCGCGGCTTCGCCCATGCGCGCCCGGAGCTCGGGGGTGATCCCGTTGCCCGGCGCCTCTTCGATCACCTTCTGGTGGCGACGCTGAATCGAGCATTCGCGTTCGAAGAGGTGGACGGCGTTGCCGTGGGAGTCGGCGAGGATCTGGATCTCGATGTGACGGGGCTCCTCGACGAACTTCTCGATGTAGAGCGAGTCGTCGCCAAAGGAGGCCTTCGCTTCGCTACGCGCCCGCGCGAGGCCCTGGGCGAGCTCGCTCTCCTCGCGCACCAGCCGCATTCCCTTGCCGCCGCCACCCGCGCTCGCCTTCACCATCACCGGGAGGCCGATCTTCATGGCCCACTGGGTGGCCTCTTCGTCGCTGAGCCGCTCGGTCGTGCCGGGGACGATCGGTACCTGCGCGGCCTCCATCGTCTGCCGCGCCGTCACCTTGTCCCCCATCTTGCGCATCACGTCGCCCTTGGGGCCGATGAAGACGATGCCTTCGCGCGCGCACTGATCGGCGAAGTCTCCGTTCTCCGAGAGAAAGCCGTAGCCGGGATGGATCGCCTCCGCTCCGGCCCGCTTGGCGACCTCGACGATGTAGTCGCCGCGCAGATACGACTCGGCGGCCGGCGGGGGGCCACATCCGTAGGCCTCGTCGGCGTAGCGTACGTGGAGGGCGTCGCGGTCGACGTCCGAGTAGAGGGCGACGGTCTTGATACCGAGCTCGCGGCAGGCCCGGATCACCCGCACCGCGATCTCGCCGCGGTTGGCGATGAGGATCTTCTGGAACATGGCTGCGTCCTGGTTAGAGCTGGATGTTGCCGTGCTTCTTGGGTGGATTCTGGTCGCGTTTTTGCGACAGCATGTCGAGGGCGCCGATCACCTTCTGGCGTGTCTCCTCGGGATGGATCACCTCGTCGATGTAACCGAGCTCCGCCGCCTTGAAGGGGTTGGCAAACTTGTCGCGGTAGTCGTCCTCGAGCTCCGACCGCTTGGCCGCGGTGTCGTCGGCTTCCGCGAGCTCCTTGCGGAACACGATCCCCACCGCGCCGTCGGGCCCCATCACGGCGATCTCCGCGGTGGGGAAGGCAAAGTTGATGTCGGCCCGGGTGTGCTTGCTGCTCATCACGACGTAGGCGCCGCCGTAGGCCTTGCGGGTGATGATCGTGACACGCGGCACCGTCGCCTCGCAGAAGGCGTAGAGGAGCTTCGAGCCGTGGGTGATGATCCCGTCGTGCTCCTGGTCGACCCCCGGCAGGAAGCCCGGCACGTCGACGAAGGTGACGATCGGAAGGTTGAAGGCGTCGCAGAAGCGGACGAAGCGCCCGCCCTTGCGCGAGGCGTCGATGTCGAGCACCCCGGCCCGGTGCGCCGGCTGGTTGGCCACGATGCCCACCGAGCGCCCGCCGAAACGGCCGAAGCCCACGACGATGTTCTTTCCGAAGAGCGGGTGCACCTCGAAGAAGTTGCCGTCGTCCACGACGAGCTTGATCAGCTCCTTGATGTCGTAGGGCTTGTTCGGATTGTCGGGAACGAGGTTGCGCAGCGCCGGGTCCTGACGTTGCGGCGGGTCCTCGGTCGCGACGAAGGGCGGATCTTCCAGGTTGTTGGCGGGCAGGAAGGAGAGGAGGGTGCGGATCGTCTGCACCGCCTCCTCCTCGCTCCCCACGGCGAAGTCGGCCACGCCGCTCTTGCTGGCGTGGGCCATCGCGCCCCCCAGGTCCTCGGCGCTCACTTCTTCGTGGGTCACGGTCTTGATGACGTCGGGGCCGGTGATGAACATGTTCGAGGTGTTCTTCACCATCACGATGAAGTCGGTCATCGCCGGCGAGTACACCGCGCCCCCGGCGCAGGGTCCCATGATCGCCGAGATCTGGGGCACCACCCCGCTCGCCATCACGTTGCGGGTGAAGACCTCGCCGTAGCCGCCCAGGGACACCACCCCTTCCTGGATCCGGGCGCCGGCGCCGTCGTTCAGCCCGACGAAGGGCGCGCCATTCTTCATCGCGAGGTCCATCACCTTGCAGATCTTCTCGGCGAAGGCGCCCGAGAGGCTGCCGCCAAAGACCGTGAAGTCCTGGGCGAAGAGGAAGACCTTGCGCCCCTCCACCTTTCCGTAGCCGGTGACGACCCCGTCACCGGGGATCTTGTTGGCGTCCATCCCGAAATCGGCGCAGCGGTGCACGACGAAGCGGTCGAGCTCGACGAAGGTTCCGGGGTCGAGGAGCAGCTCGATCCGCTCGCGCGCCGTGAGCTTGCCCTGGGCGTGCTGGCGCTCGATCCGGGCTTCGCCCCCACCCATCAGGGCGCGGGCGTTCAGCTCCTCGAGTCGTTTGATCTTGTCCTCCAGTGACATGGGCTCTCTCTCGCTTGGCGTAGGTCGGGATGGATGGGAGCGGGCGGCCGGGCCGGCCCGCGGCTAGAGCGTCTCGATCTCCGCGAGCCGCTGCTCGAGGGAGATCGCGTAGGCGTCGAGGTCGATGGGCTCGCGGGCGACCCCGGTCTCCATCGCCGCCTGCGCCACCGCCGGTGCGACGTGGGTCAACACCCGGGAGTCGAAGGGCTTCGGGATGATGTAGCTGCGGCCGAACTCGAAGGTCTCCCCGGGGTAGGCCTTGCGCACGGCGTCGGGAATCCCCTCGCTCTCACCGAGCCGGGCGAGGGCGGCGAGGCCGCGGACGGCGGCCTGCTTCATCTCCTCGTTGATCCCGGTGGCGCGCACGTCGAGGGCACCGCGGAAGATGAAGGGAAAGCCCAGGACGTTGTTCACCTGGTTGGGGTAGTCCGAGCGCCCGGTCGCGATGATCGCGTCGTCGCGCACCGCCTCGACGTCCGGGGGGTCGATCTCCGGGTCGGGGTTCGCCATCGCGAAGATGATCGGGTCCACGGCCATGCTGCGCACCATGTCCGGGGTGACGAGCCCCGCCGAGGAGAGACCGACGAAGACGTCGGCGCCCTCGAGGGCGTCGCCCAGGGTGCGGCACTCGGTCTCGCGCACGAAGGGCGCTTTGTACTCGTTGATCCCCTCGGCGCGACCCTCGTAGAGCACACCGCGACTGTCCACCAGCAGGATGTTCTCGGGGCGGACGCCGAGATCCTGGTAGAGCTTGGCGCAGGCGATGCCCGAAGCGCCGGCCCCGGAGAACACGACCGTCACCTGGTCGATCTTCTTGCCCACGAGCTCGAGGGCGTTCTGCAGCGCCGCACCCGAGATGATCGCCGTCCCGTGTTGGTCGTCGTGGAAGACCGGGATGTCCGTGGTGCGCTTCAGCGTCTGCTCGATCACGAAGCACTCGGGGGCCTTGATGTCCTCGAGGTTGATGCCGCCAAAGGTGGGCGCGATCAGCTGGCAGACCTTGATGATCTCGTCGGGGTCCTGGCTGTCGATCTCGATGTCGTAGACGTCGATGTCGGCGAAGCGCTTGAAGAGGACGCCCTTGCCCTCCATCACCGGCTTGCTCGCCGCGGCGCCGATGTTGCCGAGACCCAGGACGGCGCTGCCGTTGCTGATCACCGCCACCAGGTTGGCGCGGGCGGTGTAGCGGAAGACCGCGCCGGGCTCGTCGGCGATGGCGAGACAGGGCTCGGCGACGCCCGGGGAATAGGCCAGCGAGAGGTCCACCTGGGTCGCGCAGGGCTTGGTGGGAACCACCTTGATCTTGCCGGGGCGCCCCGTGGCGTGATAATCGAGCGCCTCTTCCTTGGTGTACACGCGATGGGGTCCTCGTGCGGGCCCCGCGCGGTGCAGTCCACCGGCAACTCGGCTCGCAAACTAGGCAACGGCAACCCCGCCCGGGGGAGTGCGGGAGACGGGGCAGTCTATCAGACCGCCCGAGTGAGTGTCGAACGCCGTTTGTGGCGCAGAACCGGCGGTTGACGACGCGCGATGGGTTCTGTCGAGGGTGGCCTCCGGCGCGGGCGGAGGCCCTTCGACCCCTAGTCCCGCATCAGCTCGCGGGCGATCACGACCCGCTGGATCTGGTTCGTCCCCTCGTAGATCTGCATCAGCTTGGCGTCGCGCATGAGCTTCTCGACCGGGTACTCCTTCGTGTACCCGTTGCCCCCGAAGAGCTGCACCGCGTCGGTGGTGACGCGCATCGCCGTGTCGGTGGCGAAGCACTTCGCGAATGAGGAGTACTTCGAGGCGTTGCTCGACTGGTCGACCATCCACGCGCTCTGCAGCGTCAACAGGCGCCCGGCCTCCAGGTCCTTGGCCATGTCGGCCAGGATGAACTGCACTCCCTGGAAGTTGTTGATCGGCCCCCCGAAGGCCTTGCGCTGGCCGGTGTAGTCGAGGGCCTCGTCCAGGGCGCGTTGGGAGATCCCAGTGGCGAGCGCGCCGATCGGAGGGCGCGTGCGGTCGAGGGTCTGCATCGCGATTGCGAATCCTTCGCCCTCTTCGCCCAGCCGGTCGGCTACCGGAACACGCACGTCGTCGAAATGGATGACGCGGGTGTCGCTGGCCCGCTGTCCCATCTTGTCCTCTTTCTTCCCGGGCTCGAGACCCGGCGCGGCGCGGTCGACCACGAAGGCACAGATCCCCTTGTGGCGACTCGACCGGTCCGTCGTCGCGAACACCGTGTAGAAATCGGCTTCACCGCCGTTGGTGATCCAGCACTTGGTGCCGTTCAGGACATACTCCTCGCCCTGCCGCTCGGCGTGGAGCTGCATCCCGGCGACATCGCTGCCGGCCTCGGGCTCCGACAGCGCAAAGGCGACGATCTGAAAATCGTCGGCGGCGCGGTTCAGCCAGCGCTTCTTCTGGTCGTCGTTGCCGCCCACCACGATCGGCATCAACCCGAGGTCGTTGGCCATCATCGAGGTGGTCATCCCCGAGCAGCCCCAGGACAGCTCCTCGACGATGAGACATTGATCGAGGATCGGAAGGCCAAGACCTCCGTTCTCCTCGGGAATGCAAGTGCTGACCAGACCCAGCTCCCACGCCTTGCGGATGATCTCGCGCGGAAACTCGCCACTCTGATCGTAGTGGCCCGCGACCGGCGCCATCTCATCGCGCGAAAAGCGCCGCGCGGTCTCGCGGAGAAGCTGCTGTTCGTCGCTGAGTTGGAAGTCCATGGCCGAAGAGTCTAGCAAGCGCAAGCCCGGGGCAGCGTCCCGGGCGGAGAGCTTGCGAACCGGGAGGCGATCCGCCGCGTGAACTTCGCACCGCCTACGGCGGTGCTGCGCGCTCCGGGGCTTCGCCCCGGAGTCTTGCGCGAACTTCGCACCGCCTACGGTGGTGCTGCGCGCTCCGGGGCTTCGCCCCGGAGTCTTGCGCGAACTTCTAGCCCGGTGCCCCCAGAGCACGCGAGAGTCGGAGGGCGACGTCGTGCAGGATGGGAACGACTGAGGCCTCGAGGTCGGTGCGGTCGAGGCGATAGGCGGGGCCCGAAACCGAGAGGGCACCGGTCAGGGCGCCGTCGCCGTCGAAGACGGGAACCGCGGCGCACGCGATCTCGGGGTCCCACTCGCGGAGGTCGGTGGCCCAACCCCGGGCGGCGACTCCCCGCAGGTGATCGATCAGCTTCTCGCGGTCGACGATGGTGTCATCGGTATGGCGCTCGAGGTCACCCTCGCTCAGCGCCTCGCGGTCGAAGGTCTCGAGAACGCCGGGGGCGGCGCAGCCGATCAGAACCTTCCCCAAGGCCGTGCAGTGGATGGGAAGGGATTCCCCCACACGCAGCCCCGTTCGGACTCGCGCCGCGGCCTCGACACCGTAGAGGTGACGCACCGCCCCCCCTTCGCACACCGCCACGTGGGCGCTCTCGCCGATGCGCTCGGCGAGTTCCGCGACGTACGCCGGCGCCTCGTTGCCGAGGGTGCGGGTCTCGCGGAACGCGCGGCCGAGACGCTGACACGCCGGACCGAGGCGATAGCGATCGTTGTCGGCGACCTGCTCGATGTAGTCGTGTTCTTCGAGGGTCGCGAGTACGCGGAAGACGTTGTTCTTGTGGAGGCCGAGCGTCCGCGAGAGTTCGGATACACCGACGTCGCGGTGACCCTCGAAGGCCTCCAGCGCGCGCAGCGCGTTCACGACGGTCTGGATCGAGTACTCGCTCTTGGAGCGACGCATCAGTGTGCACCCGCGCGGACGTGGGCGCGGAACACGAGCGGAGAACAATGGAGGTGGTGTCGCATGCTCGTCTGACGGTTGGAGGTTCGGAGGGGCGCCGCGAGCTTTCACTGCTGTGTGGGGCGACGGATTTAATCGCATGGGGACTATGCAGTGTCAACACGAGAAACCGATTTCTCGTCGGGAAAACATCGCGTCGCCGGCGCTCCGCACGCGCCGTGTCGCGCGCCGAACACGACGTGCGACCGACACCGCGACAGCGTCGGGAGACGCGCGCGCACTAGCGCGCTTCGTCTCCCTCGGGGTCGGACTCCGCGGCCAACAACTCGACGAAGAGGAGCGCCACCCCGACCACGATGAACGAGTCGGCGAAGTTGAAATCCGGCCACGAGAAGTTGCGCCACAGGCGGAAGTGCAGGAAGTCGACCACCTCGCCGCGCGCGACGCGATCGAGCGTGTTGCCCATCGCGCCCCCGAGGATCAGTCCCAAGGCGACCGCGGAGAGTCGATCCCCTGGGGCCAGCTTGCGGTAGAACGAGATCACCAGCAGTGCCGCCAGGACGCTCACGCCCACGAAGAAGGGGAGCCGAAACTCCTCCGGGAAGTCCCGCAGCAGCCCGAAGGCCGCGGCCGGGTTGCGCACGTGGGTGATCGCGAAGAAGCCTTCGATCACGTCGATGCGCCCGTGGATCTCGAGGTTGGCCACGATCCACAGCTTGCTCGAGATGTCGCTCACGAAGGCCACCAGCGCGGCGACGACGAAGAGCTTGGCCTTGGGCGACACGCGAGGCGACATGGCGGCGCACACTAGCTCACCGCAGCTCTGCGGCGTTCAGATGTTGATCGTCCCACGCGGCGGGCGCGAGACGCGCGGCTTCGGCGAGCAGCGGAAACGCCGCGGCGGAGTTGTCCTGGGCGACCAACACGCGTCCGCGCAGACCGCTCAAATGCGCCTGCACGCCGGGGGGAATTTCCCCCTCGGCCAGAATGCGCGCCTCGGCCTGATCGAGGGCCGCCCACGCGGCCGGGTACTCGCCGCGGCTCACCTGCTCGCGCGCCAGCGCGAGGTACGCCCACGGGTTGGTCGGGTCGACCTGCAGCGCGCGGCGGATCCGCTCCACCGCCCGCGGGGTATCGGCGAGCTCGTCGCTCAAGGCTTCGTCGACCAACCGGTTCGACGCCCTGCGTCGCGCGTCGCCCTCCTCCGCCACATCGGCGAAGTGCCAGGTGGGCACGTCCGCCTCGAGCGTGTGCGCGCGATCCGGACCGATACCGCGACACGCGACGCACACGCCGAGCGCGCACGCCACGACCAAGGCCATGCGCAGCGCGCTCATTGTTGTCCCCACAACCAGCGATCGAAGAGCCGTTCGATCACCCCCGGTGTGTCGTCCCGCGGGTGCCGCTTCGTCCACGGGGTGCGCGGGCAGGTCTCCTCGGGGGTCGTCCCCTGGAGGAAGTACTCGCTGCGCCGACGCGGACACCCGGGCAACGCGCGGGCGCCAGTGAGTGGGTCGATCTCGACCCGCTGTACGCCCGGCGGAGGCAAGAAGGCGCCGCGGATCTCGCCGCCCGTCGCGGCGCGCATGAAGCGAAGCCAGATCGGCAATGCGAGCTGGCTCGCCGACCCCTTGAGGCTGCGCGGCTCGTCGTATCCGAGCCACACCACCGCCACCAGCTCGGGGGTGAACCCGACGAACCACACGTCCTTGCTCTCGTCGCTCGTGCCGGTCTTGCCCGCCACCGGCCCGCGGAGCTGGCCGCGGATGCGCCGTGCCGTTCCCGATTCCACCACCCCCTCGAGGAGGGTCACCGCGAGGAATGCCGTCGCCGGATCGACCACCCGCTCGAACTCGAGGGTGCGTTGCTCGAGGGTCTCGTCCTCGGCGTCGACCACGTCCTCGAAGAAGCGCACTTCGGGTCGCACTCCGCCGTTGGCGAGGGTCGCGTAGGCGCGTCCGATCTCGACGGGAGAGAGGTCCGCCGCCCCGAGGGCGAGACTCGGCACCTCGGGGAGACGGCTCTCGATCCCCAGACGACTCGCCATCGACGCGACCCGCTCGATCCCGACCTCCTGGGCCAGGCGCGCCGTGGCGACGTTCAGCGAACGCTCCAGGGCCTCGCGCACGCCGACCTCGCCGTGGAACTCGAGATCGTAGTTGGCGGGCGACCAGGGACCCGTCGGGGTGTCCACCGTGAGAGGAGAGTCGTCGAGGTGGCTCGCGAGGGTGACGAGCGGGCCGGCCTGACGGTCGAGGGCGGTGACGTAGACGAAGGGCTTGAAGACACTCCCAGCGGGGCGGCGCGCCTGGGTGCAGCGATTGTACTGCGAGCTCCCGTAGCTCCGTCCGCCGACCAGGGCGAGGACCTCACCGGTCTGCGGGCGCAGCGCGACCAGACATCCCTGGAGGGGGGGCCGACCCTCCGGGGCGAGATGTTTGAAGCGCTCCTCGAGTTCGCGCAGGCCGCGGCCCAGCGCTTCGACTGCGTGTTGCTGCAGACGCAGGTCGAGGGTGGAGTAGATGCGCATCCCGTCGCTCGCCAGCGATTCTCCGTCGAAGTGCTGGGGGAGCTGGAGCCGCAGCGCATCGAGGAAGTAGCGGGTCTCGTTGGACTCGATCACCTCGGTGGCGAGGAGGATGGGCTCGGATTGGGCCTTGGCGAGCTCGGTGGGCGTGATGCGCCCCTGGCGCCGCATCAGGTGCAGCACGAGGTTGCGCCGCTCGAGGGCGCGCTCGGCGTTGCGGTAGGGCGAGACCCCATTGGGGCTCTGGATCATGGCGGCGAGGAGCGCCGACTCGTGGAGCTCGAGCTCGGCGATCGCCTTGCCAAAAAAGGCGCGGGAGGCCTCGCCCACCCCGTGGATCGCCGTCGGTCCGCGCTGGCCGAGGTAGATCTCGTTCAGGTAGGCCTCGAGGATCGCCTCCTTGTCGTACCGGGACTCGACGAGGATGGCCATCACCGCCTCCTGCGCCTTGCGACGCAGGGTGCGCTCGGGGGTCAGGAAGAAGTTCTTCACCAGCTGCTGGGTGAGGGTGCTCCCGCCCTGGCGGATCCCGCGCGCGCGCAGGTTGGCCCAGAAGGCACCCGCCACGCGGCGCCAGTCGATTCCCCGGTGGCGCTCGAAGCGCTGGTCCTCCACGGCGAGGACGGCGGCGACGAGGCTCTCCGGCACCTCGTCGAGACGCACCAGCTCGCGCTGTTCCCGGTTGGGCCCGAAGTAGGCGCCCACCGGCTCGGGCTCGACCAGCACCGCCGAGAGCTCGCGACGCGTCTCGAGGTCGAGGATCTGGTCGATGTCGCGCCCGTAGAGCTCGAGGGAGATGCGTCGCGCCGGCTCGGGACGGGTCGGGTGATCGAAGGCGCGCAGGTGGAGCTTGAGGCGGCCCTGCTCCCAGAAGAAGCCGCCGGGCCGTTCGACCCGGCCGTTCGGCTCGCGGCGGTAGCCGAGGCGCTCGAGGGTGGCGGGGAGGCCGGCGCGGTCGATGTTCAGCCCCGGGTAGAGGATGGTGGGGGCGGTGTAGACCCGCGACGGCACCCGAAAGAGCCGGCCTTCGAAGCGTGACGTCACGATCCGGTCGAGACGGCCGAGTCCCCGGCCGCAGAACATCCCCAGGCCGAAGGCGAGCAGCGCCAGGGCGATCAACACGCTGCGGGCCAGGACGCGGCGGCCGCTCCGGCCGCGCGACGCGGGCGCGCCGCGACGCGGCGAGCGCGAGGCGCTGGAGGAGCGGGTGGAGCGGCGGGTGCCGCGGCGGGTGGTTCTGCGTCGACGCGCCAAGAGGCCGGCCTGGGGGGCACGGTTGCGGGGACTTGTGAGCTTGCCAAAACCTTAGAGCTTTCCGAGATTTGCGCCCATGGCAGCGCGCAAGGCATGGGGCGGTCGATTCACTCAGGGCACCGACGAGGCCGTCGAGCGCTTCAGCGCCTCGGTGCACTTCGACCGCGCCCTCGCCAGGTACGATCTGCGCGGCTCCATCGCGCACGCGCAGATGCTGGCGAAGACCGGCGTCATCCCGAGCGAAGATGCAGCCCGGCTGGTGGCGGGGCTGGAGGCCCTCGAGGTCGACCTCGACGAGGGTCGACTCGAGTGGGACCCGGCCCACGAAGACGTCCACATGAATCTCGAGATGCGGCTGCGCGAGAAGGTCGGGGAGGTCGCAGGCAAACTCCACACGGGCCGCAGCCGCAACGACCAGGTGGCAACCGACCTTCTGCTCTACCTGCGCGATGCCGCCCGGGCGGCCCGCCTCGGCCTCGCCACCCTTCGCGAGGTGCTGGTGGAGCGCGCCGCCGAGCATCTCGACACGGTGCTCCCGGGGTACACCCACCTCCAGCGCGCCCAGCCCGTCCGGCTCGCCCACCACTGGCTCGCCTTCTTCGAGATGTTCGGCCGCGACGCGGCTCGCCTCCGCGATTTCGAGACCCGGATCGCCCTCTCCCCTCTGGGCTCCGGCGCCCTCGCGGGGAGCACCCTCCCCCTCGACCGCGCCCAGACCGCCAACGCCCTGGGCTTTGGGGGCCCGAGCCGCAACAGCATGGACTCGGTCGCCTCCCGCGACGCGCCCCTGGAGTTTCTCTCGGCGTGCGCGATCGCCGCCGTCCATCTCTCCCGCCTGGCCGAGGAACTGGTGCTCTGGGCGTCCTCCGAGTTCGACTTCATCGAGATGGCCGACGCCTACTCGACGGGCTCGAGTCTGATGCCCCAGAAGAAGAACCCCGACGTCCCCGAGCTCGTCCGCGGCAAGAGCGGGCGGGTGATCGGCGACCTCGTGACGTTGCTCACCGTCGCCAAGGGGCTGCCCCTCACCTACAACCGAGATCTCCAGGAGGACAAGGAGCCGGTCTTCGACGCGGCCGACACCCTGGCTCAGTGTCTCGAGGTGATGGCGGGCGCCCTGGCCACCCTCACGGTGCGCAGCGAGCGCATGCGCGAGGCGGCCTCGGACCCGATGCTCCTCGCGACCGACCTGGCGGAGGATCTGGTCCGGGAGGGTGTGCCCTTCCGGGAGGCCCACGAGGTGGTCGGCAAGATCGTCGCCCACTGTGTCGCCGAGGACGTCGACCTGCGCGACCTCGGCCGCGACGCCCTGCGCGATTTCCATCCCGCGTTCTCCGCGAGTGCGGGAGAATTGCTGAGCCTCGAGGGCGCCCTCGAGCGCCGCAACGCCGTGGGGCAGACTGCGCGGGGAAGGGTGGCGGAAGCCTTGGACACGGCCCGACGAGAGACAGCCGCCGAGCGCCGCGAGCTCGAGCGGGGCAGGGAGGTCCGGTGACCCGCCGGGGCGGGAGCCGCGGGTGGAGGCCCGGTATCTTGTGCGGAGCCGCCCTCGCGGTCGCTCTCGCAGTGGGCTGTGGACGCTACGGTCCGCCGGTCCGGCCCTCGCCCGCGCCGCCGGCGCCCGCGGAGACGCCCGCGCCCGAGGCCGAACCCGACCCGCTTCCCGCCGAGCCGGATTTCCGTCTCGACCTCCCCGGACTGAACGAGAGCGACGATGATGAGTAGTGCCGCGAGTCTCCCCTTCACCAAGATGCACGGCGCGGGCAACGACGTGGTGATCCTCGACGGGATCCGCGAGACGCTCCCCGAGATCGACCCGATCGCCGCCTACCTCCTCGACCGGCGCCTCGGCATCGGCGGAGACCAGCTCCTGGTGGCGCGCCGGGGCAGCGACGCCGAGTTCCGGATGGAGATCTGGAACCCCGACGGGTCCCGGGCGGAGATGTGCGCCAACGGGATCCGCGCCTTCTATCTATGGCTGCGGGAGAGCGGGCACAGCGACGCCGAGGTCGTGCCGGTGGAGACCCTGAAAGGGGTCGTCACCCCGCGACTCGCCGGTCCCGGGCTGGTGGCCGTCGACATGGGGCTCCCGATCCTCGAGCCCGAGAAGGTGCCCACGACCTTGCGCGGTGCCGCTCCCGACGCGCCGGCCCTCGACCTGCCCCTCGAGGCGGCCGGGGTGACGTTGCGGGCCAGCGCGATCTCGATCGGCAACCCGCACTGCGTGGTCTACGTCGACGACGTCGACGCGGTGGAGATCGAGCGTCTGGGGCCGGCCCTGGAGCACCACGCCGCGTTTCCCAACCGGACCAACGTCGAGTTCGTCCAGGTGGTGTCGCGGGGCGCGCTCCGCCAGCGCACCTGGGAGCGGGGCACCGGCGAGACCCTGGCCTGCGGGAGCGGCGCCTGCGCCGTCGGGGTGGCCTCGATGCTCCTCGGCCACAGCGACCGCGAGGTCGAGATCGAGCTGCGCGGCGGCACGCTGCGGATCGGGTGGCCGAGCGACGACGCCCATATCACCATGACGGGGCCCGCGACCCGTGTCTTCCGCGGTCGCGTCGACCTCCCCGGGTCGTAGCCCAGAGGAGTCCCTGATGTTCGAAGGCGTCCTGACTGCCCTCGTGACCCCGATGCGTGACGGCGCCCTCGACGAGCGCGCCTTCGAAGAGCTGGTCGAACGCCAGGTGAGCGGGGGGGTCGACGCGATCGTCCCCTGCGGCACCACCGGCGAGTCCGCGACGCTCTCCCACGCCGAGCACCGCCGCGTCGTCGAGCTCGCCGTGGCGGCGGCGCGGGGACGCATCCAGGTGATCGCGGGTACCGGGTCGAACAGCACCCGCGAGGCGATCGAGCTCACCCTCCACGCCAAGGAAGCCGGTGCCGACGGTGCGCTGCTGATCTCGCCCTACTACAACAAGCCCACCCAGCGGGGGATCCACGAGCACTTCGCCGAGATCGCCCGCGCCACCTCGTTCCCGCTGGTCGTCTACAACATTCCCGGGCGCACCTCGTCGAACATCGAAGCGACGACGATGGCGGGGCTCGCCGAGATCGAGCAGATCGTGGCGGTGAAGGAGGCCAGCGGCGACATCGGCCAGGTGTCGCGACTGATCGCGCTGGCGCCGCCGGACTTCTCGGTGCTCGCGGGGGATGACCTGCTGACCCTGCCCCTGTTGGCGATCGGCGGCCGCGGCGTGATCTCGACGCTCTCGAACGTGGCACCCAGCGACATGGTCGACGTGGTGCGCGCCTACCGCGAGGGCGACAACGAGCGCGCCCGCGAGGCACACCTGCGTCTCGTGCCCTTGGTCGAGGCGCTCTTCTGCGAGACCAACCCGATCCCGGTGAAGGCGGCGCTGTCGATGATGGGGCTGATCCGCGAAGAGCTGCGGCTCCCGCTCACCCCGCTCGCCGACGGCTACCGCGACGGTCTGCAGCGCGCGCTGAAAGAGCTGGGCCTGCTTTGAGCGACGCGCCGCTCCGGGTGGCATGTGTCGGGGCGGCGGGCCGGATGGGCGAGCGCGTCCGCGCCGCGCTGGCCGCGAGTGACGAAGCGGTGCTCTGCGGCGCCCTCGAAGCCGCAGAGCACCCCGCCCAGGGCACCCTCTTGGACGGCGTCGCCCTCTGCGCCGACCCCGCCGACGCCCTCGCCGAGGCCCAGGCGGCCATCGACTTTTCGGTGCCCGCATCGAGCCTCGCCGCCGCCGCGGCCGCCGCCGAGCGCGGTGTGGCCTACGTATGCGGCACCCCCGGCTGGAGCGAGCGCGAGCGCGCCGAGCTCGAGGCCCACGGCGCCCGGATCCCGGTGGTCTGGGCGGCGAACTTCTCGGTCTCGGTGAATGTGCTCTTCCATCTGACCCGTCGCGCGGGCGAGCTCCTGGGGGACGCCTTCGACACCGAGATCGTCGAGATCCACCACAGAGCCAAACGCGACGCCCCGAGCGGCACGGCTCTCTTCCTCGCCGAGCAGGTGGCGGCGGCTCGCGGCCAGCGGCTTGCCGACCATCTCGTTCTCGAGCGCGCTGGCGACACCGGCGCCCGACCCGCGGGCGCCATCGGGGTACAGACCCTCCGGGGCGGGGACAACCCCGGCGAGCACACCGTCCTCTTCGTCGGACGCGGCGAACGTCTCGAGCTCGCCCACCGCTCTGCGACGCGAGACCATTTCGCCGCGGGGGCGCTCCGGGCAGCGCTGTGGGCGGTGGACCGACCGCCGGGGTTCTACGGAATGGATGAGGTCCTGGGGATCTGAGGCGTCGTGGACTCCGGCGCCCGCGCTCCTGCGTGGTCGCGACGGGGCGCGCACCAGGCGTTAGGGGAGCGACGTCTCTCGGGCGCGGTGCTCGATCTCTCGTTTGACCTCCACGAGAAACGCTTCGTATCCCTGTGTACCCAAGGGCAATTGGTGACACGCCTTGTCGCAGCTTCGGCAGCGGAGCTCGATGTGTCGAATGCCATCCGAGTAGCGATGGGCGGTTTGCAGCTCGCTGTCGCAGGTCGCGCACGAGGGTCGGAGCGTGTCGATGTCCACCGAAATCGGCAACGCGTCCGCTCTCCAGCCCCAGCGCCAGCGGACCCCATCGAACTCGTCGATCTCGTAGCCACGTCTCGAGGCCTCGTCGGCTCGCACACGCGCCCGCAGCGCCAGCACGCCCACCAACCCGATCGCGGTTCCCGCTGTGAGACACAGGCCAAACATCCAGCGCGGTACCGGAATCGACGCGTTCATCCAGGACGCCAAGGCGACGAAGTCGGATCGTCCGAACGGGCGCAGCACGCTCACGAGACCCGCGCCGACCGCGACGTAGATCCAAGTCGCAGCCGTCGCGCTCGCGCGGATCGGGTTGAGGACCTGGTCGAGCACAGCCCGAAAATCTTATCAGGTCCCGTTAGAACGGAGTTCCTTTTCTGCTTCACGGAGACAACGGCGATGTCGTTTTACCATGGGGTTTCCCCTCCAATCGATGGATCACCGCGCTCCGCCGGGGCGACCGCGCCGAAGCAGCAAGCCACCCCGCGAGATGCCCGTTCCCGAGTCTCGAGCAACCCGCGCGACAACCGAAAACGCCCCGCGCGTTGCGCGGGGCGTTGCTGCGGTTGCTTCTGGACCGAACACCGCGAGCCTCCGGCTCGCTGCGCGCGACCTTCGCGGTCGCCCGCGTCTACGCGTCGAAGTACATCTCGAACTCGTGGGGGTGGGGCCGCACGCGAAGCTGGTCGACTTCGTTCTCGCGCTTGTACTCGATCCAGTTGGTCACCGAGTCGTCGGTGAAGACGTCGCCCTTGAGCAGGAACGCGTGGTCACTCTCGAGCTCGTTGAGCGCCTCTTCGAGGCTCGCCGGCATGGTCGGGATCCCGGCCAGCTCCTGGGGCGACAGCGAGTAGATGTCCTTGTCGAGGGGCTCGCCCGGATCGATCTTGTTCTCGACCCCGTCGAGGCCCGCCATCAGCATGGCCGAGAAGGCGAGGTAGGGGTTGCAGGTCGGGTCCGGGTAGCGGACCTCGACGCGCTTGGCCTTCGGGCTCGACGAGTACATCGGGATCCGGCACGAGGCCGAGCGGTTGCGCGCCGAGAGCGCGAGGTTCACCGGCGCCTCGAAGCCCGGTGTGAGCCGCTTGTACGAGTTCGTCGTCGGGTTGGTGAAGGCCGCGAGCGCGCGGGAGTGCTTGAGGATGCCCCCGATGTAGTGGAGGCCGACCTCGGAGAGCCCGGCGTAGCCGTCGCCTGCGAAGAGCGGGGAGCCGTCCTTCCAGATCGACTGATGGCAGTGCATCCCCGAACCGTTGTCTTCGTACACCGGTTTGGGCATGAAGGTGGCGGCCAGGCCGTTCAGCCGCGCCACGTTCTTCACCACGTACTTGTACTTGGTGAGCTTGTCGGCCATCGACAGCAGGGTGTCGAACTTCATGTCGATCTCGCACTGGCCGGCGGTCGCCACCTCGTGGTGCTGCGCCTCGACCGTGATTCCGAGCTGCTGCATCACCAACACCATCTCGGTGCGCAAGTTCTGGAGCGAGTCGGTCGGCGGGACCGGGAAGTAGCCCTCCTTCGAGCGGGGCTTGTAGGCGAGGTTCCCCCCCTCTTCCTCGGAGCCCGAGTTCCACACACCCTCGACCGAGTCGATCTGGTAGAAGCCGTGGTTGGAGCCGGTGCTGAAGCGGGCGTCGTTGAACACGAAGAACTCGGCCTCGGGGCCAAAGTAGATCGTGTCCCCCACGCCCAGCTGGCGCAGATAGGCCTCGGCCTTCTTGGCGATGTGCCGCGGGTCGCGGGCGTAGGGCTGACGGGTGATCGGGTCGACGATGTCGCAGATGAAGACGATCGTCGGGTGCTCGTAGAAGGGGTCGATGAAGGCGGTGGCCGGGTCGGGCACCATCATCATGTCGCTCTCGTTGATCGCCTGCCAACCGCGGATCGACGAACCGTCGAAGCCCATCCCCTCTTCGAACACGTCTTCGTCGATCATGTCGATCGGGAAGGAGCAGTGCTGCCAGGTTCCGGGCCAGTCGATGAAGCGGAGGTCGGCCATCACCGCGTCGTTCGACTTGGCGAGCTCCAGGGCTTCTTTCACGTTCATGGGGGGTCGTTCCTTTCCGTCTGCATGGGCCTAGAGCGCCTCATCACCGCTCTCGCCCGTGCGGATGCGGATCACCTCTTCCAAGGCGCTGACGAAGATCTTCCCATCTCCGATCCGGCCGGTGTTGGCGGCGGAGACGATCGCCTGCACGACCTTGTCGGCCATCTCTTCGCTGCAGGCGATCTCGATCTTGATCTTGGGGAGGAAGTCTACGACGTATTCCGCTCCGCGATAGAGCTCGGTATGGCCTTTTTGACGGCCAAAGCCCTTCACCTCGGACACCGTCATCCCCTGGATCCCCGTGGCCTGCAGGGCCTCCTTGACCTCATCCAGCTTGAAGGGCTTGATGATCGCTTCGACTTTGCGCATTGGGCTCACCTCGCGTTGGCCGGACCTCGAACACTAGAGGATAGAGGCCGGGTCTCCCGAGAATGAGCAAGGCCTGTGCCAAAGGACCCGCAACTTCCCGACGCTGTGGTGCCTCCAGCGTGTCCGAGAGCCCGCGGGATCGACCCTCCGAGCCACCCGCTGCGTGAAATCCCGGCAGCCCTGCCCACCTGCGGGGCATGGGGCCCCGGCGCCGCCCGGGACCCGCCGGCGCCCCAACGCGAGACCGGGGCGCAGCTCTCGCTGCGCCCCGGTTGGAGACGTCGGCCGGAGGAGGGCTCCGACCCGCCCCCGGTCGCTACTCGCCAAACCCGTCGAACTTGTAGATCGCCTCGATCAGAAACACGAACTGGTCGTCCTCGAAGTCGTTGTTCGCGAGCGTGCCCGAGTCCTTGATGAACGTATTGTCGTCGACCCCGTCCTCGGCGTAGTCGTAGCGGAGCTCCCCCCGCAGCATGAGGTGGTCGGTGAGCAGATAGTCCGCGGTCGCCGTCACCCCGTAGACCTCGAGCTCCTCGGTGCTCGTGACCAGGGAGTTCGTGATCGGGAGATTCGCGGCGTTGTAGAAGTTGTCGAGGGTCAGGTACTCGAAACGCAACGCCACGCCGGCGCGATCGGTGATCCCGTAGCGGGTGGCCCACGAGACGCCAAAGCCGTCGACGTCGTCGGTGCCACCGTTGAAATCGAGCGCCGCGTTGTCTGTCTTGATGTAGTCGACGTTCACATAGGTGGAGAGGTTGTCCATCGGATCCCACGAGATGATCCAGTCGAGGATGATCTCGTTGTCGCCCGCGTTGCCCGTCTGGCTCCCGCCACTGTCGGCGCCGCCCCAGGCGCCGGCGAAGGAGAGCCCCACGTCGCCGATGCCGTAGCCGATGTTCCACAGCAGGGCCTTGCCATTGTCGAGGTCGACGTCCAGCGCGTCGAAGGAACGCGTCTCGTTGACGCCACCGAGGGTGAGCGACACCCCCGCGATCTCGGTCGAGGCCAGGACCCCGGTGTGCGTGAAGGGCTGGAACAGGTTGTACACGTTGCCCCGGCTGATGTTGAAGTTGTAGGGCGACTGCATGACCTCGGCGCCGATCACGGTGCCGAACTTGCCGAACTTGAACTCCACGCCCGGGCCGATCGGAGCGAGGTACTGCACATACGCCTGGTAGAGGTTGAAGTCGTTGCCCGAGAACCCGTCGCCGCCGTTGCCGACGGTGCCACCCGCGTCGGCGAGCAGACCGGGGCCCTTGCCGTAGGACAGGTCGATCGCGAAGCCGGCGCGGTTCTCTTCGTCGATGGGGCGCTCCAGCTCGATCCAGAACTGGTCGAGAGCGAAGCTGTTGGCGTCGGGGTGGAACGGGTAGAGACCCGGCCCGGTGTTCGCGCCGTTCAGGACGCTGCCGTTCGGGTGGTTGAAGTTGTAGTTGTAGCTCGCGGCCACCCAACCCCCGATCTCGATCTCGTTCACCCAATCGGTCAGGCCGTTGCCCACCCCGCGGCCCTCGGCGAGGCCCGCGCTCTCGAGCAACTCGCTCTGCTCCTCCACCTGCTCTTCGGCCGCGTCGAGCTGCGCGGTGGTGGCCTGAAGACGGTCCTCCATCTGCAGGAGCCGCTCTTCCATTCGCTTCAACTGGTCTTCTACCGGCTCGGTAGCCCCCGCCGTCGTCGCGACGACGAGGAGTGTCAGTGCGCTGCCCAGAGCAACGACGTGACGAGATCGCATCGATCTTCCCCTCTCGTAGGTGCTAGGACGCCCTCGCCGGATCCAGGGGGGACCCGCACGACCCGGCGTCGCGTCGGAGGGGGGGACTGCAACGGCCATGCCGGGTGCGAACCCGCCGCGGGCGTCCCCGAGGCGCCCCCCGCGGCGG
>JANQRO010000428.1 GCA_028284525.1 Myxococcota bacterium
AGGTCCCGACCCAGCCGTTGGCGCTGCTCGAAGGAGAGCGGCGAGGCGAGGGAACGCCCCCCCCAGCGCAACACCCAGCGCGCGGCCCGGCCCACACTCTCCCACGGCGTCTCGTCGCGTTCGGGTCGCGCATCGCGCCAGGCGTCGCCCTGCGCAGCGCCCACCGCCCGCGGTGGTCCTTGGGCGCGCACGCGAATCCAGGGCTCCGGGCTCATCGCGGGCTCAGCGCTGGGCGCTGAAGTCGACGAAGAGCACCTCGTTGAGCGCGCCCGTCCGGTAGCCCTCGAGGTCCAGGGCGACGAAGCCAAAGCCCAGGGGCTTGATCGCCGCGACGATGGCGCCGGCCATCTCCGGGTCGAGGGCGCGCGCCAGCTCGCCGGGGGCGATCTCCACCCGGGCGACATCGCCGTGGTGTCGCAGCCGCACCTGGGCGAAGCCCAGCTCGCGCAGCGCCGCCTCCCCCGCTTCGATCTGGGCGAGCCGCTCCGCGGTCACCGCCTCGCCGTAGGGCAGACGCGAGGACAGACACGCCGACGCCGGCAGGTCCGCCGTGGGGAGCCCGGCGGCGCGGGAGAGCGCGCGGATCTCCTGCTTGCCGAGCGCGGCGTCGAGAAAGGGGGAGCGCACCCCGCCCTCTTCGGCGGCGCGGTGTCCCGGGCGGTAGTCGGTGGTGTCGTCGGTGTTGACGCCGTAGGCGACCGCGCCGAAGCCGAGCTCGTCGCGGAGCGCGCCCAGCACCCGGAAGAGCTCGCTCTTGCAGTGGTAGCAACGCTGCCCGTCGTTCGCGCGGTAGGCGGGGTTGTCCATCTCCGCGGTGTCCACGTAGCGATGTCGCAGGGCGAAGGACTGCGCCACTTCTTCGGCCATCTCGCGGTGGTGTGCGGGGTACGAGGGCGAGAGCGCGGTCACGGCCAGCGCCGCGTCGCCCAGCGTGTCGTGGGCGGCGTAGGCGAGGTAGCTCGAGTCGACGCCCCCCGAGAACGCGACGATCACGCTGCCGAGATCGCGGAGGGACGCGCGCAGACGCTCGTCCTTGGCGCGGAGCTCGGGGGAGAGGTCCATCACGCGAGAGTACGGCTGCGCGGTGCGGAAAGCTATGCTGAGCTTTGGGGGGTGACGATGGCCAAGCTCAAGGTGGGATTGATCTACGGGGGCCGCTCGGTCGAGCACGAGGTGTCGCTGCTCTCCGCCGCCTCGATCCACACCAACCTCGACCCGTCGCGGTACGAAGTCTGGCCCATCGCGATCGGGCGAGACGGGGTGTGGCGCGCGGGCCGTCCCGGCGACGCCCTCGACACGACCCTCGAGCGCGGCGCCGAGGTGGTGCTCCCGGCCACGCCGGGCGCAGCGCTGGGGCTCGGCGACACCGCCATCCCGCTCGATGTGCTGTTCCCGATCGTACACGGACACGGCGGCGAGGACGGCGCGCTCCAGGGCCTCGTCGAGCTGGCGGGCCTGCCCTACGTGGGCAGCGGGGTGCTGGGTTCGTCCCTCCAGATGGACAAGGACGTATCGCGTCGCGTCCTCGAACAGGCGGGGCTCCCGGTGTGCCCCTGGCTGCGGGTCGACAAGACCGAGGTGGCCGACGACCCCCGCGCCGTGGTCGCGCGGGTGGTCGAGCGCCTGGGGCTGCCGCTCTTCGTGAAGCCCGCCAACTCGGGCTCGTCGGTGGGCATCCACAAGGTCACCGAGGCGAAAGCCCTCGGCCGCGCCCTCGCCGACGCGTGTCGCTACGACACCAAGCTCGTGGTGGAACGGGGGCTCGACGCCCGGGAGATCGAGGTCGCGGTACTCGGCAACGACCATCCCGAGGCCTCCCTGCCCGGCGAGATCCTTCCCGCGCGCGACTGGTACGACTACGAAGCCAAGTACGTCGACGAGGGCACCGAGCTCTCGGTGCCGGCGGAGCTCGAGTCGGCCCAGGTCGAGCGCCTGCGCGAGCTCGCGGTACGCGCCTTTCGCGTCCTCGAAGGTGCGGGCCTCGGGCGGGTCGACTTCTTCCTGACCCGCGACACCGGGGAGATCTTCATCAACGAGGTGAACAGCTTGCCGGGCTTCACCGAGGTGTCGATGTATCCGCAGATGTGGGAGGCGACCGGGCTCCCCTACCCGCAGCTCCTCGACCGGTTGATCGAGCTGGCGCTCGAGCGGCACCGCGAACACGCCGCCCTCGAGACCACCTACCGAAGCGGATAGCGGGGGCGGACCGAGCCGCGGGGACTAGCGCGGCGCCAGGGTGACCCAGATCCCGCCGTGGGGCCGGAGGGTGAAGAGCGGACGCGCCTCGACGCGGCGGCCGGGGGCGAGCCGCACCCGGAAACGCTGCATCACGCTGGCCAGCACGATCGGGATCTCCGCCAGCGCGAACGCCTCGCCGATACAGCGGCGCGGCCCCCCACCGAAGGGGAAGTACGCGTAGCGCGGCCGTCCCGCGGCGCGCTCCGGGGCGAAGCGGTCGGGGTCGAAGCGCTCGGGGTCGTCCCAATAGGCCGGGTCGCGCTGGACGACCCAGGGGCTGGTGAGGACCGCGGTGCCGTCGCGCAGGGGCTCGCCGGCGATCTCGTCCTCGTCCAGACACTCCCGGCCGATGATCGGCGCGGGCGGGTAGAGCCGCAGCGCCTCGCTCCCCACGCGGCGGGTGAACTCCAGGGCCTTCACGTCCTCGCGGGTGGCGGTCCGCCCCCCCAACACCCGGTCGACTTCCTCGACCAGGCGCGTCTCGGCCTCGGGGTGCTGGGCGAGGAGCGCTAACGCGAACGCCAGCGTCGCCCCGGTGGTCTCGTGGCCGGCGACGAGGAAGGTCATGCCTTCGGCGTAGATCCGCCGCTCCGTGAAGAACTCGTTCGCCGGGTCGTCGGCGAGGGCGATCATGTGGGAGAGGAGGTCGGGCCCCGGGGTGGGGTTGCGGCGTCGCTCCTCCACCGCCCAGCCCAGGGTCTCGAAGGCGCGGGCACCGGCGCGGAGCATCGCCCGGTTGCGTTTGGTGGGCACCCAGCGCGGCCACACGAAGGCGTGGTTCACGAGGTACGCCGAGTGGTCGAGGAGCTGGGTCATCAGGTCGCTGAAGGGCGCCTTGCGCTCGCCCAGGTCGACCCCGAAGAGCGCGCGCCCCGCGATGTCGAGGGCGGTGATCGACATCTCGCGGAAGAGCTCGAAGGGCTCGCCGCCCAGGTGCTCGCGCTCCCAACGCCGGGTGAGCTCGTCTGCGGCGTCGCTCATGTGGCGGGTCATCTCGGTGATCCTCGAGCGCACGAAGACCGGCTTGATCTGGTTGCGAGAGGTCTTCCACTCCTCGCCGTCGAGAAACACCATCCCGGGGCCGGCGGCGCCGTTGCCGACGCGCTTCATCATCCGACCCTTCCAGTAGTGGTCCGCGTTGGTCTCCAGGACGTGCTGGATCCAGGTGGGGTCGTTCACGACGAAGCCGCGCCCCGGCGGCGCCCGGTAGACCGCGACCGGCCCGTATTCGTTGCGACACCGCTCCATGAAGCCGATCGGGTCGCTGCGGAAGTCGCGGAACCACGAGAGGATGGTGGTGTAGCGGGGGCCCCGGAGGGCCTCACCCGTCTCGACGCTGCGGGGGATCGCGGTTGCCATCAGCCGAGCTCGAGGTTCGCAAAGCGCAGCAGGATTGTCTTCATGCCCGCGCGCTCGAAACGGATCCGCAGCTTGGTCTGCGGGCCACTCCCCGCCACGGACACCACGGTGCCCTCGCCGAAGACCGGGTGACGCACGCGCAGCCCCGCCTGGATCTCACCCTCGCCGCCCGCCTCCTGGCTGTAGCTGTAGTCGAGGTCGCGGGCGCTCTCACGGAAGGACACCGCCCGGGGCCCCAGGTCGTCGCCGCGTGGCAGGTCTCCCTCGAGGAGCGACTCGGGAATCTCCGAGAGAAAGCGCGACGGCACCGCGTAGGTCCGCGAGCCGAAGCGACGCCGCTCCTCGGCGCAGGTGAGGACGAGGCTCTCCATCGCGCGGGTCATCCCGACGTAGAAGAGCCGGCGCTCCTCCTCGAGCCCGTCCGCGTCCCGGGCCGACGCCGCGTGGGGCAGGATGCCCTCTTCGAGCCCGACCAGGAACACTTGGGGGTACTCGAGCCCCTTGGCCGAATGGGCGGTCATCAACGACACCCGGTCGGCGCGGTCGTCGAGGCTGTCGACGTCGGCCACCAGGGCCACCTGGTCGAGAAAGAGCTCGAGGGGGCTGCGCTCCGCGTCGGCGAAGTCCTCGTTCTGGGCCTCGAAGTCCTCGGCGGCGCTGACGAGCTCGCGCAGGTTCTCGAGCCGCGCTTCGGCCTCGGGGGTGCCCTCCTTTTCGAGGGAGCCCAGGTATCCGCTGCGCTCGAGGATCCGCGCGATCGTCTCCGAGACGTGCTGGCCGTCGAGCTGCTCGGCGAGTTCGTCGAGCAGCGCCGAGAAGGCGCGGATCTTCGCGCCCGTGCGACCCGCCTCGCCCCGCGCTTCGAGCTGACGCAGCGCCTCGAGGAGCGGCAGCGTCTCGCGCTCCGCGAGGGCCTCGGCGCGCTCGAGGGTGGTGCGCCCGATGCCCCGGGCGGGCCGGTTCACGACCCGCGCGAGCGCGGCCCGATCGGTCGGGTTGATCAGCAGCCGCAGGTACGCGAGGGCATCCTTGATCTCCGCGCGCTCGTAGAAACGGACGCCGCCGATCACGGCGTAGGGGACGTCGTACTTGAGGAGCTCTTCTTCGAAGGGCCGCGACTGGGCGTTGGTGCGGTAGAAGATCGCGACGTCGCGGTAGGCGCGGCCCCCGTCGCGGACGGCGCCCAGGAGCTCGCGCACGACGAACTGCGCCTCGTCGCGCTCGTCCTGCGCCTCGTAGAAACGGATCTTCTCTCCGTCGCCACGCTCGGCGAGCATCTGCTTCTCGTGCCGACGTCGGTTGTGGGACACCACCGCCGAGGCGCCGTCGAGGATCGGCTTGCGCGAGCGGTAGTTGCGCTCGAGCTTCACGATCCGCGCCTCGGGGTAGTCGCGTTCGAAGTCGAGAATGTTGCGGATGTCGGCGCCCCGCCACGCGTAGATCGACTGGTCGGGGTCGCCGACGGCGCACAGATTGCGGTGCCCTCCGGCGAGCTGGTTCACGAGCTCGTACTGCACCCGGTTGGTGTCCTGGTACTCGTCGACCAGCACGTAGTGCCAGCGCTCCCGGTAGTGGCGGAGCACCTCGGGGAAGCGCGCGAAGAGCTGGGTGGTCTGGAGGATGAGATCGCCGAAATCCAAGGCGTTGGCCTCGGCGAGAATGCGCTGGTAGTCGTTGTAGAGGTCGGCGGCATCTTCGGTCTCGGGGTCGCGGGCCTCGGCGGCGGCCTGGGCGGGGAGCTTGCCCGCGTTCTTCCACTGGTCGATCCGCCAGCGCAGCCGCCGCGGGTCGTGGGCCTTGGGATCGAGGCCCCGCCGGCGCAACACCTCTTTCAACGCCGCGAGGGAATCGGCCTCGTCGTAGATCGCGAAGCCCCGCGAGAGCCCCAGGTGGTGGATCTCCCGTCGCAGGATCCGCACACAGGTCGAGTGGAAGGTCGACACCCAGAGCGAGCGCGCCTCCGGCCCGAGGATCTTCTCGACACGCTCGCGCATCTCGGCGGCGGCCTTGTTGGTAAAGGTCACCGCGAGGAGGTTCTCGGGCGGGATCCCACAGCCGCCGATCAGGTAGGCGAGGCGGTGCACCAGGACGCGTGTCTTGCCGCTCCCGGCCCCGGCGAGCACCAGCAACGGACCCTCGGTGGTCTCGACGGCCGCGCGTTGTTCGGGGTTCAACCCTTCGAAGATCGCGTCTTGTTGCAAGACGCGGAACTTACTCGACGGTCACGCTCTTCGCGAGGTTGCGCGGCTGATCGACGTCGGTGCCCTTCTGTACGGCGACGTGGTACGCGAAGAGCTGGAGCGGAACGACGGCGACCACCGCGTTCAAGAACTCTCCCGCGTCGGGAATCCGCACCACGTGGTCGGCTTTGTCGGCGATCGCGTGGTCGCCCTCGCTCGCGATCGCGATCACCTGGCCGTCGCGGGCGCGCACCACCTCCATGTTCGACACGACCTTTTCGTACACCGGGCCTTGCTGCGCGATCACGACAACGGGCATGTCCTCGTCGATCAACGCGATCGGCCCGTGCTTCATCTCGCCGGCGGCGTAGCCCTCGGCGTGGATGTACGAGATCTCCTTGAGCTTGAGCGCGCCCTCGAGGGCGATCGGGTGCATCACCCCGCGTCCGAGATAGAGGACGCTCTTCGAGTCCTTGTAGCGGTGGGCGATCGCGCGAATCTGGTCGTCGAGGAGGAGCGTCGTCTCGACGGCGCGGCGCAGGCCGCGCAGCTCGGCGACCCGTTCGGCCAGCGCCGCCCCCGAGAGGTGACCGCGGGCCACGCCGAGACGCAGCGCGAGCAGGTAGAGCGCCACGAGCTGGGTGGTGAAGGCCTTGGTGGAGGCGACCCCGATCTCCGGGCCGGCGTGGGTGTAGAGCACGTCGTGGCTCTCCCGGGCGATCGTCGCGTCGCGGACGTTGCACACCGCGAGCACCCGGGCCCCCTTGTCGCGCCCCTCGCGGAGCGCCGCCAGGGTGTCCGCGGTCTCCCCGGATTGCGACACCGGGATCACCAGGGTGCGTTCGTCGACCAGCGGCTCGCGGTAGCGATACTCGCTCGCGAGGTCGGCCTCCACGGGCACCCCGGCCAGCCGTTCGATCATCGCCTTGCCGACCAGCCCGGCGTAGAACGCCGTCCCACAGGCCACGATGTGCACGCGCTCGAGACGCCGCGCCCAGTCGTCGTCGAACTCGATCTCGTCGAGCTCGACATCGCCGTCGGGGCCCACCCGGGTGCCGATCGTGTCGGTGATCGCGCGGGGCTGCTCGAAGATCTCCTTCTGCATGAAGCGGTCGTAGCCGCCCTTCTCCGCCGAGATCGGGTCCCAGGCGATCGCCGTCTCGGCGCGCTCCAGGACCGTGCCCCGGGCGTCCTGCACGTCCACGCCGTCGGGCGTGATCGAGGCGAAGTCTCCGTCCTCGAGAAAGACCATACGTCGCGTGTAGGGGAGCACCGCGGGGATGTCGCTCGCGACGAAGGCCTCGTCGTCGGCCACACCGATCACGATCGGGCTGCCGCCGTGCTTGGCGGCCACGAGACGTTCAGGCTCGTCCTCGCAGAGCGCCGCGATGGCGTAGGAGCCCACGAGCTTGGCCGACGCGGCCTGGACGGCCGCCAGGAGGTCCGCGCCGTCGGCGAGCTCCTGGTCGACCAAGTGGGCGATCAGCTCCGTGTCGGTCTCGGTCTCGATCTCGCGTCCCACCGCCTCGAGGTCGGTCCGGATCGCGGGGTAGTTCTCGATGATGCCGTTGTGGACGATCACCACCCGACCCACCCGGTGCGGGTGGGCATTCGCCACCGAGGGGCGGCCGTGGGTCGCCCAGCGGGTGTGCCCGATCCCGATACGGCCGGGAAAGCGCTCCTCCTTGATCATCTCCTCGAGGGCGGAGAGCTTGCCCACGGCGCGGCGCAGGGCGAGGTCGCCCCCCTGGAGAATCGCGACGCCGGCGGAATCGTAACCGCGGTACTCGAGGCGCCGCAGCCCGTCGATCAGGACGCTGATGGCGCGCCGGTCGCGCCCGACGTATCCGACGATCCCACACATCGCGCTAGTCCTTCTGGGTCTTCTCGGCCCGCTGGTCGCGGGCGCGTTGATCCCGTTTGGCGCGCCACCCCTCGAGGTTGCGCTGGCGCTCGCGGGCGACCGCCAGTGCACCCGGGGGGACGTCGCGGGTCACCGTCGAGCCGGCGGCGACGAAGGCCTCCCGCTCGAGTCGCACCGGCGCGACGAGGTTCACGTTGCATCCCACGAAGGCGCCGTCTCCGACCTCGGTGCGGTGCTTCTCGATCCCGTCGTAGTTCACCACGATCGACCCACATCCAAAGCTCGCGCCGGCACCGACGTCGGCGTCACCGATGTAGCTCAGGTGATCGGCCTTGACGCCCTCGCCGAGGTCGCTGTTCTTGATCTCCACGAAATTGCCGACGCGGACCGTCGCGCCCAGGCGGGTGCCGGGCCGGAGATGAGCCGACGGCCCGACCACGACGTCGTCCCCGAGCTGGGCGTCCTCGATCGCCGTGTGGGCCTTGATGTGACAGCGCGCGCCGATCCGCGTGTGCCCTTGGATCACACACCCGGGCTCGATCACCGTGTCGCGTCCGACCTCGACTTGGGTGTCGAGATAGGTCGCATCGGGGTCGACCAGGGTCACCCCGGCGTCCATCGCGGCCAAGGCGTTGCGGCGCCGCTGAATCGCGGCGGCGGTCGCGAGCTCGGCGCGGGTGTTCACGCCGAGGGCCTCGTCGGCGTCGGAGAGCACCAGGGCGTCGACCGGGCGACCCGCGGTGACGGCGATCGACACCACGTCGGTGAGGTAGAGCTCGCCCTGGGCGTTGTCGTCCTCCACCCGATCGAGGGCCTCGAAGAGCAGGTCGGCGTCGGCGAGCATCACCCCGGTGTTGCCCTCGGAGATTGCGAGCTCCTCGGGGCTGGCGTCGGTCGCCTCGACGATGCGCGCCACCCGGCCGGCGTCGTCGCGGACGATCCGCCCCGGGAGGTCGCGGCGCGCCGTGAGGATCATCAGGTCGGCCTTGCGCTCGGCCTTGGCCCGGCGCAGTGCGCCCAGCGACTCGGCCCGCAACAGCGGGGTGTCGCCGCAGAGCACCAGGACCTCGCCCTCGAAGCCGGCGAGGCTCTCTCGGGCGCACAGGACTGCGTGCCCCGTGCCCCGTTGCGCGGCCTGCTCGACGAAGTGGGCGGCGCCTTCGAAGGCCTCGCGCACCCGGTCGGCGGCGCGGCCCAGGACGACGCAGAGGCGATCGGGCCCGAGGGCGCGGGCGGCGTCGAGCACGTAGGCCAGCATGGCGCGACCGGCGACCGGGTGGAGCACCTTTGCCAGGTCGGATTTCATCCGGGTGCCCTGGCCCGCTGCCAACACCACCACCGCGAGGGCCCGCTCGCTTCCCATCGTTCGATCGTCTCCCACGCGCAGGGGTGCGCAGAAACAAGGTAACTCTCCGCTCCGAAGCAGCCGGGAGCCGTCCTCTCGGGTATCGACGCAATGCGCCCCGATACTGAGTGGACACGCGGGGGCGGCGCGTAGCGGATCTCGCGCGAGGAACTCCCCAGGGGGCTCGGCGAACTCCCGGGAGCCGTGGGCTACCGTCTCGACCAGGGAGTCGGTCTATCCGCGTCCACGGCAATCTCCAGGGCCTGCGGGCCAGCCATACGAAGTCGCTGCAGCGGCTCTATCGCCGGCGCCCCTCGCCGGACCGGCTCGTCACCCAGGAGCTCGCCCGCGAGCTCGCCACCCTGTCCCGCGAGACGCGGCGTCAGGTCGGCGTCTTCCTCGACCGTCGCGGCTCGGTGACCCATGTGATGGTGGGGACCGCGGGCGCGATCGAGATGCCGGACTGGGGCCGCTTGCGCGCGGGGCAGGGACGGCTGCGCGGTCTGCGCTGTATCCACACCCACCTCGGTGAGCCCCGTGGCGCGTCCCTCACCCACGACGATCTCACCGACCTCACCCTGTTGCGTCTCGACGCCATGGTGAGCCTGGGCGTCACCGAAGACGGCCTCCCCGGCGAGGCACACGTGGCCCACCTGCGACCGGCCCGTCAGGACGGCACGGTGGTGGAGAAGCTCGACCCGGCACCCCCGGCGGAGATCGACCTCGAATTCCAGGACTGGATCCGCGCCCTCGAGGACGAGCTCTCGCGCGCGACGCGCACCCAGACGGTCGCCGAGGGCGAGCGCGCGATCCTCGTCGCGGTGAGCGCGGGGCGGGGCCGCGCCGAGACCGACGAGTCGGTGGCCGAGCTTCTCGAGCTCGCGCGCTCCGCCGAGGTGGAGGTCGTGGAGACCCTGGTGCAGCGCCGGGCGCGCCCCGACCCGCGCACCCTGCTCGGCTCGGGACGTCTCGAGGAGCTCGCGATCACCGCCTTCCGTCACGACGTCGACCTGGTGATCATCGACAGCAATCTGACGCCGGTGCAGGCGCGCAACCTGGGCGAGCGGCTCGAGCTGCGGGTGATCGACCGCACCCAGCTGATCCTCGACATCTTCGCCCAACGCGCGCGCACTCGGGACGGCAAGCTCCAGGTGGAGCTCGCCCAGCTCCGCTACCGGCTGCCCCGCCTCGCCCAGCGCGACGAAGGGCTCTCCCGCCTGGGCGGCGGGATCGGCGGCCGCGGCCCCGGCGAGCAGCGTCTCGAGGTCGACCGACGGAGGGTCCGCGAGCGCATCGCGCGCCTCGAGCGCGAGCTCAAACGCCTGGGCCGCGAGCGCGAGGGGCGACGCCGACGCCGCACCCGACGAGGCGTGCCGGTGCTCTCGATCGTCGGCTACACGAACGCGGGCAAGAGCACCTTGTTGCGGGCGCTCACCGGCGCCGAGGTCGCGGTGGAGGACAAGATGTTCGCCACCCTCGACCCGACCTCCCGACGGCTGCGCTTTCCGCGCGAGCGCGAGGTGATCGTCACCGACACGGTGGGCTTCATCCGCGACCTGCCGCCGGATCTGGCCCTCGCCTTTCGCGCCACCCTGGAAGAGCTGCGCGACGCCGATCTCTTCCTCCACGTGGTGGACGCCGCCGCGGAGGACCCCGAGCAGCGCATCGAGACGGTGCGCGGGGTGTTGCGCGAGATGGGCTACGAGAAGACGCCGGAGCTCCTGGTGTTCAACCAGGCCGACCGGCTCCCGGCGGGCGTCGGCGACGCGGTCGCCGCCCGTGCGGGGGGCGTCGCAATCTCGGCGCTCCGGCAGATGGGGCTCCGGGAGCTGCTCGAACAGGTCGAGAAGACCTTGTGGACCGAGGATCTCTCGGCCCTGCACCGAGACCGTCTGACCTCCCTCGCCACGGAAGGAGTGGGCCGTTGACGCTGCGGAGCGTGATCGTCGGAACCGGGATGTCCGTCCCGGACCGGGTGGTGACCAACCGGGACCTCGAAGCGCGGATGGACACGAGCGACGAGTGGATCCAGCAGCGCAGCGGGATCCGCGAGCGCCGCCACATCGCGGAGGGCGAGACCCCGTCGGGCCTCGCCGAGGTCGCGGCGCGCCGCGCCCTCGAGGCGGCGGGTTGCGGCGTGGAGGACCTCGACGGCATCGTCCTCGCGACGCTCTCGCCCGAGGCGGACTTCCCCGGGACCTCCTTCTTCCTCCACGAACGACTCGGCGCCGACACCATTCCGTGTTTCGACCTGCGCGCCCAGTGCAGCGGCTTTCTCTACTCGCTCTCGGTCGCCGACGGGATGATCCGGTCGGGCCAGATGCGCCGGCTCCTCGTGCTCGGCTGCGAGGTCCACTCGACGGGACTCGACATGTCGACCGAGGGGCGCGACGTCGCCGTCCTCTTCGGGGACGGGGCGGGCGCGGTCGTCGTCGAGGGCGCCGAGGGCGGGGCCGACGACGCCGGGATCCTCGCGGTGCGGATCCACGCCGAGGGTCGACACGCGCGCCGGCTCTGGATCGAGGCGCCGGGCTCGGGCCACTACCCCGTCCGCGTGACCCCGGAGATTCTCGCGGAGGGTCGTCACTGGCCCCATATGGAGGGCCGCTACGTCTTCAAGCACGCGGTGACGCGGATGCCCGAGGTGCTGGGCGAGACCCTCGACACCGCGGGGATCAAAGCCGACGACGTCGACCTCTTTCTCTTCCACCAGGCCAACCTGCGGATCAACGAGGCGGTGATCCAGGCCCTCGGCATCCCCCACGTGAAGTGCCCGAGCAACATCCAGCGCTACGGCAATTGCTCGGCCGCCTCGATCCCGATGCTCCTCGACGAAGCCCAACGCGGCGGCCACCTCGAGCCCGGCAACATCGTCGCGATGACCGCCTTCGGCTCCGGCTTTACCTGGGGCTCCGTCGTCGTGCGCTGGTAACGCGGGACGCCGGCGCCGACCCGCCACCGCGCTCGAGCGCGAGGAGCTGGCGTTTGCGCTCCATCCCCCAGCGGTAGCCGCCGCCACCACCCGTCTTGGGCACGACCCGGTGACACGGGATCACGAGGGCGACGGGGTTCTGTCCGCAGGCGCGCGCCACCGCGCGGACCGAGCGGGGCGCGCCGATCGCCTGGGCGATGTCGCTGTAGGTCGCCGTCTCGCCGTGGGGCACGGCGCGGATCGCCTCCCAGACCCGGCGCTGGAACGCGGTCGCACGCACGTCGAGGGGAAGCTCGGGAAGCGGACCCAGACCGCGCAAGAACGCGACCAGAGGCTCGGTGAACGTGTCGTCGCCCGGGCGCAGGGTCGCCGCCGCGAACTCGTCGCGCAGCTCGGCGACGAGATCGCGCGTCCGGGCACCCATCCGCACCGCGCACACCCCCCGGGCGGTCGCCGCCACGAGCAGCGCGCCGCCGAGGGGACAGCGCACGGTGGCGTAGGTGATGGCCTCTCCGGCGGCCTTGTCGCGATAGGCGCGGGGGGTCATGCCGAGGGTGCGCCCGGCACTCTCGTAGAGCCGGCTGGCAGAGCCGTAGCCGGTCTCGATCATCGCCTGGAGCACGGGCTCCCCGTTCCGCAGTCGACCCCGCAGCGCGTCGACCCGAAGGGCGTCGGCGTAGGCCCGCGGCGACACGCCGACCCGCGCTTTGAACACGCGCTGCAGGTGGCTCGGACTCAGGTCGAAGCGCTCGGCGAGCTCGGCCAGCGAGGGGATCCGACCGGCCTGGGACTCGATGTACCGGCACATGCCGAGCACCGTGTGTCCCGAGGGATCCGTCCCGCAGCGGCGACAGGCGCGGTAGCCGGCGGCGACGGCGGACCCGGGACCGTCGAAGTGGAGCGCGTTCTCGCGGCGTGGGGGTCGACTCGGGCAGCCAAAGCGACAGTAGATCCCGGTGCTCCGGACCGCGTAGACGCCGTCGGCGCTCGGGTCGCGAGCCTGCAGCGCACGCCACAGGCGGTCGTCCAGGGGCGTGCCGTTCGTCGGGATCTCGATCGGGAGTGCTTGCGTCATGGACAAAGCATCGCCGCGCGGCGCCCACCGCGCGCTCCGGTTCTTGTCGTGACAGTAGGAAACCAGGACCGAGCCGAGGGGCCGGAGCGCGGAGGAAGCGCGGTTGACATGATGACGCGCCGTATTAGTTTTGACGCGTTGCGTCTATCTCATCTCGATCCCCTCCGATGGGAATTCCCCGGGGGATCGGATCTGCCGGGAGAAGCACCTTGATCACGATCGATACCCTCGAAACCCGTCTGGATCGCCTCCGCGACTCCGCGGCGCGCATCGACCGCCAGCTCCGCACCGTTCCGCGCCAGGCCCGGGAGCGCCGGGACGCGCTGGCTCGAGAGGTCGAGGAGCGGACCGAGACCGGGCTCCGCCAGGCCCGGGAGCGCGCCGAAGCGCTGCGGGACCGTCTGCTCGCAGGGGTGGAGTCGAGCTTCGAGACCAGCCCGGTCGCGGCCCGGGTGGGGGAGCTGCGCAAAGCCGTCGCCGAGCGCGTCGACGTCGGAGTCGAGCGCGCCATGGCGATCCTGCCGGTGGCGAGCCGTGAGGAAGTCGACCGACTGCAGCGCAAGATCGACCGCATGCAACGCAAGCTGCGCGCGATCGAGAAGGCGCAGTCGGCCTAGCCGACGTGGAGGCCCGGGCGCCCGGGCCCCGTCCGCTACCGTGTGCCCATGGCTGACTTTCGCGGATTGGATTTTCTACGGCTCGACGAGGAATTCTCCGACGAAGAGATCGCCGCGCGCGACATGGTGCGCGAGTTCGTCTCCCGCGAGTTCCTCCCGATCGTCCAGGACTACGTGCGTCAGGACGGCGCCTTCCCGATGGACCTCGTGCCGCGCATCGCCGAGCTCGGGCTCTTCGGCGCGAACCTGGAGGGCTACGGCTGCGCTGGGATGGGCGCGGTGGCCTACGGCCTGATCATGCAGGAGCTCGAGCGCGGCGACTCGGGGCTGCGCTCCTGCGCGTCGGTGCAGGGCTCCCTCGTCATGTATCCGATCCACGCCTACGGCTCCGAAGCGCAGCGTCAGGAATGGCTCCCTCAGCTCGCCGGGGGCGAGATCCTCGGGTGCTTCGGGCTCACCGAGCCCGATTTCGGCAGCCACGTGGGAGGCATGCGCACCCGCGCCGAACGCCACGGCGACACGTGGGTGCTGAACGGCGCCAAACGGTGGATCACGAACGGCTCGGTGTCGCGCATCGCGATCGTCTGGGCGCAGACCGAGGAGGGGGTGCGCGGCTTCATCGTCGAGACCGACCGCCCCGGCTTCGAGGCCCGCGACATCAAGGGCAAGATGTCGCTGCGCGCCTCGGTGACCTCGGAGCTCTTCCTCCAGGACGTCGAGGTGCCCGAGGCCAACCGGCTCCCCGAGGCCAAGGGGCTCAGGGGTCCGCTCTCGTGTCTCACGCAGGCGCGTTACGGCATCGCGTGGGGGGCGATCGGCGCCGCGATGGCGTGCTACGAGGAAGCGCTCGACTACACGAAGGACCGCGTCGTCGACGGCGGCCCGCTGGCGGGCAAACAGATCACCCAGGTGAAGCTGGTCGAGATGCTGAACGAGATCACCAAGGCCCAGCTCCTGGCGCTGCGTGTCGGACGCATCAAGGAGGCCGGCACCCTCGACCACGCGATGGTGTCGCTGATCAAGCGCAACAACGTAAACATGGCCCTCGACGTCGCCCGTGACGCCCGCGACCTGCTGGGCGCGAACGGCATCGTCGACGACTACTGCCCCATGCGACACATGGCCAACCTCGAGACGGTGCGCACCTACGAGGGCACCCACGACATCCACACGCTGATCCTGGGTGAGCACATCACCGGGATGCGCGCCATCTAGCGCCGCCCGCCCCGCGATGCGCATCGGGGAGCGCGCCCTCGAGAGCCTCGAGTGGCCGCTGGTCGTCGACGAGCTGCGCCGTCACCTCCGCACTCCCGGCGGCCTGGCGCGCTGCGACGACACGCTCTTTGCCCCGGACCTCGGCGCGGCCCGGCGCGCGCTCCGCGAGACCGGTGAGGCCCGAGCCGTGCTCGAGCAGGACGGGGCCGGGGTGGGTCGTGTCCCCGACGTCGAGGCCGCGCTGGCGCGCAGCGAACGCGGCGGCGCCCTCGAGATCGGCGAGCTCTTCGAGGTGGCCGAGGTGGCCGAGGCGCTGGCGGAGACCCGGCGCCGGGTGCTCCGCGCGGCGGAGCTCGCGCCCGGGCTGGCCGCGCGCGCCGAGCTCCTTCCCGAGGCCGAGGGTCTCGCTCACGAGGTGCGCTGGGCCTTCGACGCCGAGGGCCAGCTGCGCGACGACGCCTCGCCCCTGCTGGGCGAATCCCGCGCGGCGATTCGTCGGCTCGGGGGAGAGCTCCAGCGCCGCATGCAGGACGCCCTGCAGGATCGCAGCGTCGCCCCCCACCTGAGCGACCGCTTCGTCACGGTGCGCGCGGGGCGCTACGTGATCCCGGTGCGCTCCGAGGCACGTGGACACGTCCCGGGCATCGTCCACGACGCCTCGTCGTCGGGGACCACCGTCTTCGTCGAGCCCGAGCGCGCCGTGCCGCTGAACAACCAGCTCCGCGAGGCCGAGCTCGCGGTGCAGCGCGAGACGCGCCGGATCCTGCGCGAGCTCACCGAAGCGGTCGGTCGCGCGGCTCCGGCCCTGCGCAGCGGTCTGGTGCACCTCGCCGAGCTCGACCTCGCCTTCGCGCGGGCGGCGCTCGCCCTCGCCTGGGACGGGGTCGAGCCCGAGCTCGGCGACGAGGGGGTGATCGCACTGCCCCAGCTGCGTCACCCGCTCCTGCCCCGCGGCGAAGCGGTCCCCAACGATCTGCGTCTCGGGGAGACCTATTCGACCCTGGTCCTCTCGGGCCCCAACGCCGGTGGCAAGAGCGTGGCGATGAAGGCCCTGGCCCTCGCGGTGCTCGGCGCCCACGCGGGCCTCCACTGCTGCGCCGCAACCGGGGCGCGGGTGGACTGGACCGAGGCGGTGCTCGCCGACATCGGCGACGCCCAGAGTCTGCGCGAGAGCCTCTCGACCTTCTCGGCCCATCTCGCCAACCTCGCCGAGATCTGTCGCGCCGCCGACGCGCGCACCCTGGTCGCCCTCGATGAGATCGGCGACGGCACCGATCCCGGCGAAGGCGCGGCCCTCGCGCAGGCCGTGCTCGAGACCCTGGCCGACGCCGGCGCCCGCGTCGTCGTGACGACCCACTACAACCTGCTCAAGGAGATGGCCGACCTCGACCCGCGCTTCGAGAACGCGAGCTTCGAGTTCGACCCCGAGACCCTCGCCCCGACCTACCGGCTGCGCGTCGGCACTGCGGGCTCGTCGTCGGCCACCGCCGTCGCCGCCCGCATGGGGCTCCCCCAGACGGTGCTCGACCGCGCCAACGAGCTCCTCGAGCGAGAGGACCGGCGTCTCGAGCAGACCCTCGCTGCCCTGAACGAGAGCCGCGTCGCGATCGAGCGCGAGCGCCGCGAAGCCGAGCGGCTGCGGGCCGAAACCGAGGCCGACCGGGAGGTGGTGCGACACAAGCTCGAGACCCTGCAGGCGCGCCGCGACAAGCTCCACGACGCGCTGCGCGTCGAGCTCGAAGACGCCTTTCGCGGCGCCCACGAACAGGTCGCCGAGATCATCCGCACCCTGCAGCGCCGCGGCGG
>JANQRO010000446.1 GCA_028284525.1 Myxococcota bacterium
CCCAGACACCGAGCTCGACGCCCCGGGCGCCTTCCCACACGCCTCGCGCCGAGCCCCCGAGCGCGACCAGGCCGATGGCGACGGGCCACGGCGGCGGCACGGCTCCAAAGCGGCGGAGGCCGCCCTGCGTGTTGCGACCCTCCGCGGCGTCCCCTTGCACTAGCCGCCGACGCTCGCGTCGAGCTCCCGGTCGATGGCCTCTGCAACAGCGCCGAGCTCGCCGGCGAGTCTCCGCACCACGTCGTCGAGGGAGACCACCCCGATCAGCTTGTTGGTGCCGTCCACGACCGGAAGACGTCGGACCGCCTGCTCTCGCATCACCTGGATCGCGTAACCCAGGTCGCGTCCCCCGTACACGAACACCGGACACGGCGACATGATCTCTCCCAGCGAGAGCGCATTCGGATCGCGGCCTTCCGCCACGACGCGCAACGCGAGGTCGCGGTCGGTGACGAGCCCCTCGGGCTTGTCGTGTCGCGCCACCACGATGCAGCCGACGTTCGATTCGCGCATCCGTCGCGCCGCCTCCGCGGCGCTCGCATCGGGGGCCATCACCTGGGCCGGTCGATTCATCACGTGTTCGACGTCCATACCTCCCCTTTCGGGCTGACGAGAGGCACGAGGAGAGCCTTCGCTCCCTGGGCTGTAGCAGGATTCGCGCCAACCGGATGGCGCGCACCGCGGCGCAGACGGCACGGGCCGGGGCGTCACGCCACACCGGGAGCCGCACCGGGGAACGGATGCCTCGGCCGCGTCTCGAGGGTCTAGACGCGCTGGCGCCTGCGGTGTGCCACGTACAGGCACGTCGCGGCGGTTGCGGCGCCGAGTGTGTTGTAGATGAGGTCCCAGCTGGTGTTCTCGTAGCCGCCGACGTTGGTCGAGGTGAATCGCGTCGCCACGAACTCGACGACCTCGTTGAGGGCGCCGAGGCCACACCCGGCGGCGGCCACCAGCACCAAGAGGCCCGGTGTGGGCGTCGGGGTGGCGGGCGCGCCGGGCGCGCCCAGGGCGCCGCACAAGGCTTGCCAACACAGCCAGGTGGCGACCCCGAAGCCGTAGGCGTGTACGAGCTGGTCGAACTTGAGCCACCCCCCGTGGTCGGCGTCGCCGCCGGGGAGGATCCACCAGCTGTAGAGCACGCGGAACTCTCCTTCGACCGCCCAGGTGTCGGGCACCGGGACCAGACCGCCCGCCATGTGGAGCGCGCCCCACCCGGCGAGCGACCACAAGAGACCCCGGGACAGGCCAACGCGCGTGTGCAGGACCAGCACGACGCCGATCAACACGAGCATCACCGCGATATAGAAGCCGAACTCGGCATTTCCCGTGGCGAGAGCCGCCGCGCCGGCCGCGATCACGTAGCTCGCGACGAAGAGGGAGACGCCGAGCAGCTCGCGTTGGAAGATCCGCTCCATCACCGTGGGTACACACCCGCCCGGCGCCGGGCCTCTACAGGTATTGCCCAATGCCTTCGCCTGGCTTCTTCGGCGGAGGGGTCTCGATGGTGCGACCGGCCAACACCTGCTGGTAGGTCGTGCCACCGAACATCTGTTGGAGGCGGTCGTCCCAGGCATCGGCCGTCGCCGACACCGTCTGCACCGCGAAGCGGAGCTCTTCCTCTCGGAACCGCTCCCCGATCAACGTCTCGTCGAACCAGATCGACTGGTGCTCGACGTCGAGGGCGAAGCGGCCAAACATCAGGCCGAAGTTCATGCGCGCGAGAAAGAGCCCGAGTTCGGGGCTCACGGTGACGCCGACGTTCGTGATGGCGAAGACACGCACCACGACCTGGGCGTCGGGGGTCGCGCGCGGGGCGATCATCACGTGGACGTCCCCGATCGGGAGCACGTAGTCACCGTCGTGGTCCTGCTCGGCGCGTTCGCCGAGGATCTCGGCGACGATGATCTCGATGCGGTGGCGAGCCGCCGCGAGCTTCTTCTTGGCCTCGTGGGCCGCCCGATGGCTGCCGTGTCCGACGTCGAGGGGGACGTCGGCTTTTTCGCCAAACACCTCCGCGAGCAAGCGGAAGACGAGGTCGGCGGCCTCTTCGCGGTCCCCCACCCCGCGCACCCACGCCTCGCCGGGGTCGGCCGGGTCCTCGGAGGCAAAGCGGCGCTCTCGGAGGGCGCTGCGCACGCCGGCTTCGAGCTCCGGCACGCTGCGCGGTCGCCCCGGCACCCGCACCTCCAGTCCTCCCGCTTCGGACCGGGTGACCTCCACCATGTGGAGGGGTCGGCCCCCGGGGACGAGCGCGACGAAATCGAAGGGCTCGAGGGAATCGATCTCGGAGAGCAGAAAGGCGCGCGCGGCGGCCGGGTCGCTCATCGGGGATCTCCTTCCGGATCTGACCCCTGCGACTCTACCGAGGGCCGGCGGTCGCGTCGCGGGCCGCGGTCGCGACGTCGTCGGTCCCCTGCTTCCCCAGCGCCGCCTCGATCTGCAGGAACTCGCCGACGTTGTCGAGGGTGAGGAGCCCCACGAGCTCACCCTCGTGGGTGACCGGGATCGCCGCGCCCCGACCGTCGTGCAGACGAGACAAGACCCCCTCGAGCATCTCGTGGGAATCCGCGACGCGGAGCTCTCCCTCCACCGCGGTGGCGACCGCCGCCTCGGCGTTTCCGCGGGCCAGTGCCCCGAGCAGCTCGCGTTGGGTGAGCACGCCGACCACCGCTCCGTCCCGCACGACGGGAAAGTCCTTCTGGGAACCGCGCAGCGTGAGGCTGGCGGCGTGCGCCAGGGTGTCGCCGGGGTCGAGGACGCGGAACTCGCGGAGCATGGCGCGCGCCACCGGAATCCCCGCCAGCGCCGAGCGCATCGCGACCAGGTTCGACTCCGCCGCGGCGCCGATCCAGACGAAGAGCGCGATGAACACCAGGAAGGGATTGAAGAAGAGCCCGACGAGCCCCAGCACGAAGGCGAGCGCCTGCCCGACGTTGGCGGCGACCTGGGTGGCCGCGACGTAGTCCATCCGTCCGGCCAGCAGCGCTCGGAGCACGCGCCCGCCGTCCATCGGGAAGGCGGGAACCAGATTGAAGACGGCGAGAAGGAGGTTCACGACGACGAGGCGTTGGGCGAAGGGGCCCTCCATGGCGCTCGGAGCGACGGCGGCGTCCCAAGCGCCCAGGGCGACGAGGAGTCCTCCGAGCCCGACGGCGATGACGAGATTCACCGCCGGCCCCGCCAACGCGACCGCCAGCTCCTGACGCGGTTGATCGGGCATCCGCTCGAGTCGGGCGACGCCGCCGATCGGGAGCAGCGTGATGTCGCGGGTGGGAATGTCGTAGCGCCGCGCGGTGAGGGCATGGCCGAGCTCGTGGAGCACGATACAGCCGAAGAGCGCCCCGACGAACGCGATCGCGGTGAGCGCCGTCGCGAGGGATTGGCTCTCGGCCCAGGTCGCCAGGCCGATCCACACCACCAGGATGAAGAAGGTGGCGTGCACGAAGACGCCGATCCCGGCGACCGTCCCCAGCTTCCAGGACCACTTCACCGGGGCGCTCGCGTCCCGGCGCGCGGTGTCGGATCCTCCGCGATCATCGCGAGGGAACTCTAGCGACGGTGCGATCGGTGCCTAGCGATGAGCGGGATCGAGGAGGGGGACGAGTCCCAGGATATCGGGCTCCCGCGACCACAGGGCCCGCTCTTCATCCCAGTGCCCACCCCGTTGCATCGCGCAGTCGAAGCAGATCACCGTCTCGGTGTCGATGGCGAACCCGCGCTCGAGCGCGGCGGCGGTCTCGGCGCCGCAGTCGGCGCAGGGGAACACGGATTCGTTGTCGGATCGGCGCATCGGATCCTCCTCGCGGGGCGCTACGGCGCGCGGGATCGCGCGGACCGAGCCGGGCCACACCCGAAATCAAGAGCAAATGCCATGCCGACCGCGCGCACCCCGATCCCGGACCTCGCGGCGGCACACGGGCCTCCGCGGAGGGCGCTGCGGCGCGATGTCGCACGCGGGTGGCGCGGCGCCCCCGACGTCGTCATCCGGATGGGGACTTCGATCGAGCGGGAAGGCAGTCGGTCGAGATGCGGATCGGGCGATGGCCACCGCGTGGGTGCGTCGCGGCGTTCGATCGACGTCAGCGCGCCGCCCCGAGCTTGCTCTCCAGGTTCTGCCGCACACCCGGCCACTCGTGGCGGAGGATGCTGAAGAGGACCGAGTCGCGGACCCGGCCGTCGGGCATCACCACGTGACTGCGCAGGACGCCCTCCTCTTTCGCGCCGAGACGCAGGATCGCGCGTCGCGAGTTCGTGTTGAGGTAGTCCGTCACGAACTCCACCCGGTTGAGCTCGATCGTGTCGAAGGCGTGGGCGAGCATCAGGAGCTTGGCCTCGGTGTTGATCGGGGTGCGCTGGAAGCGCTCCGCGAGAAAGGTGAAGCCGATTTCGGTGCGCCGGTGGCCGAGGTTCGAGTGGAGGAATCGTGTCGAGCCGGCCACGTCGCCGCTCTTGCGGTCGATCGTGGCGAAGGTGAGGCCGTCGCCCGCCGCGTGTGCGGCGGCGGCGTCGTCCACGAAGGCCGCCATCTCTTCGGGGTGGGGCACCATCGTGTAGAAGAGCGACCAGAGCGAGCCGTCGCGAACGGCCTCGCAGAGGGCGTCGCGGTGCTCGGGGCCGACGGGCTCGAGACGCACGTGGGTTCCTTCCAACGCAATCGCTTCAAAGCGCTCCATCGTCCTTCTTCCGCGTCGGGGGTGCCGCTAGTAGGCCAGCCCGACCCGCGCCGAGAGGTTCCATCCCTCCGACGCGAATCCCAGGTCGGCCCGGAAGACGGTATCCCGTTCGAGGGCGACGCGGAGTCCGGCGCCGTAGCTCGCCCGCGGCGTGGCCGAAGCGAGGTCCTCCCAGCCGTCGGCGACGCTTCCGACCTCGGCGAAGGGGGCGATTCCCAGCCGTTCGACACGCACGGCGCGGGTGAAGGGAAGACGGAAGCCGCGCGGCACGATCCACACCCGCCACTCCGCCCCGGCGAACCAATGGCTGCGGTCGCGGTAGCGCCCGGCGATGAACCCGCGCAGCCGCTCCGACCCCCCGAGCGTGGCCAGCGAAAAGAAGGGGAGGTCGCCACTCGTCGTCGTGGTTTCGACGAGGAGGGCGAGGGTGTCGGTGGGAGGATTCTCCTCGTCGTCGTCGCCGCCGTCGTGGAAGAGCGGCGGCACCCGCAGGGCATGGCGCGCCTCGACGCGGTAGCGGGCGCCCAGGTCGCCGCCGCTCTGGAGGAGCGCGGCGTCCACCGACGCGCCGATCCGGGTGCCGACGTAGGGCTGTGTCTGACTGTCCCGAGTGTCCCAGCGCAGTCCCGCGCGCAGCCACCCCAGGTTGCGATGCTCGGCGTCGTCGAAGAGCGCGGGAAAGAGCTGGTCGGTGGTGGGCTCGCCGTCGACGGCGCCCGGCGCCAGCGCGTGGAACTCGCCGCGCAGCCCGACGCTCGCGACGAGATCGGCGCCGGGCTCGGGGATCGCGTGGTCGAGGCCCAGCTCGATCTCGACGACCTCATCCTCGTAGCTCGTCTCGTCGTCCTCGCTCGAGTCGTCGCCCAGCCCGAAGAAGCGGTGGGTGAGGGTGCGCCGGTAGCCCCCGGAGAGCCGGACGAAGCTGCGATCTTCCTGGAGTACACCGCCATCGGGGTGGTCCAAGGCGTAGAGCCAACGCCGCCACGCGGCGCCATAGGTCTGTTGCCCCTCGCTCGTGTAGGAGGCGAAGAGGCCGGCGAACTCGCGGCGCCGTTGCCCGCGGAAGTCGATGTCCATCACCGCGAGACCGCCACCCGTCCCGATGTCGTCGTCGTGGAAGAAGAGCGGGGTCGCGAAGGTCGTGACGAGAAACCGTCGCCAGGGCGGACCCGGGGCGATTCGACCCTCGGGGATGTAGCGCCAGCGCTCGGGGCGAGGCACGGCCTTGTCGATCGCGGGGATCCGGCCGTCGGGGTCGAGACCACGCTCCGGATCCCAGTCCGGAGACGCCATCGCGGGAGACCCCGTCGCCGCGAACGCGACCACCACGAGAATCCCCCGCACCCAGGAACGCACCATCCTCAGCGGGTCGTGTCGCAACCGACTCTCCAGATTCCGCGCCACTCCCCTGGGCTGCGGGCCGCTTCTCGTTTCGGCAGCGCTCTGCCCGCGGCGTACCGGAAAGCGTCTTGCGAGATGCGCCGGAAAACGGTCGCCGCGCGCCCCCGGGGTCCCGTCGGCTTTTTGACGTCTCAATAAGGCACTGATTTCTCTTGGGTTTTCGCATTGAGCTGCCGGTTTGTTGCGAGCGCCGCTACGCTCTGGCCCAGCCCCAGCGTCCCCTTTTCGGAGGCCCCCGCATGAACCGCATCCGCGCTGCCCGCCAGGCGCTCGGGTGGACCCAGGATGAACTCGCCGACAAAGCCGGCGTGTCGCCCCGCACCATCTACGCCGTGGAACAGGGTCAGACCTGTCGCCAAGCCACCAAGCGCAAGCTGCTCCAGGCCCTGGATGTTCCGTGGGAGCTCCGGGGCGAGTACTTCCCGACGCCCCGCAAGGTGCGCCCCGCGGCCGTCGAGCAGAGCGCCGAGGGCGCCCGCAGCGCCTAACGCCACGCGCTGCCGCGATCGTGTCGCGCTTGCGGGACCGCGTCGGTTCCGCCCCGCGGCGATGTCCCCCGCTTCGCGGGGGTCGAGCGATCAGGCGGGAAAGGCGTCGGCGAGCTCAGCGGCTCGCGTGGCAGCTCGCGCCCAGACCGCGGCCGACCACTCCCCCAAGCGAAGACGCCCCTCGGCGTCGCGTTCCGCGTTGAAGAGCGCGGTGACTTCCCGCTCGACCTCTCGGCGTTCACGCTCGAGGTCGGCCTCGAAGCCCTTCCAGGCTTCGCGGAGCCGCGGTGCGGCGAGTTCCACGGGACCGTCCGTGCACCGCGTCAGGGCGTCGAAGCCGTTCGGGCCCGCCGTCTCGGTCGGCAGGAGCGCGTCGAGATAGACGGGAAGGAACACGCCCAGGGCCGTCGGCCCGCCGCTCACCCAGACCGGCCAAGGACGCCGCCGGTCGTGGGGGAGCGCCGTGTGGAAGGTGGCGCCCGCCGCGCCCGCCGCGCGGAACCGGGCCTCGAGTTCGTCGCGGCCCACCGGTCCGCCCCGGGTCTCTTCGGGGTGGAGCGCTGCGGAATCCGCGCCGTACACGGCCGCGAAGTCGAGTCGGCCCGGCCCATCCCACCAGTGCCGCTCGCGGGCGTAGGTCTCGAGCCCCTTGGCGCTGATCTCCCAGTCCGCGTGGATCTCCGGCGCCGGTCGAGGGTGATCGGGCAGGCGACGGGTGACGCGTCGCGCCGCCCAGCGCCGCCCCGCGCACTCGAGACACCAGACTTCGCCCGGGTCCGCGAAGACGAAGCGGTGGTCGGTCGCCCCACGCGCTCCGTCGGCCGCCGGGACGCCGTAGCCAAAGCGCTCGATCAGCGCCGCCAACACCTCGAGCGCCTCGCGGGCGTTGCGCCCCCGTTCGAGAGCGAGCCGCACGAGGTCGTGCTCGGTGAGCCCCGGGCTCGCTTCGCCGAGCTCTCGGGTCGACAGGGTCTCGCCGCCGACCGCGAGGGCGTGCTCGTTGACTCCGCTCTCGAGCCCCCAGCCTTCGGCCGAATGAACGCCGAGCACGCCGTAGGTCTCGCCGACCTGGGGAATCTCGCGGCCCGCGCACGCGACCCGGGCGCCCGGCGCGTGCCAGGCCGGCGCGTACTGTCGCAGCGCCGCACCCTCGCCCCGACGCGACACCCCGAAGTGCGTGGTGCCGAGCTGTGCGTCTGCGCGCGCCGCGACGAAGATCGCCATCGACGGAGAGCCTACCACGACCCGCCGCGCGACCGGCCGCTCTTGTGGCATTCGCCTCGCTGGCGGCTCCGTACCCGGTCGGGTACACCTCGACCGGCACGCGCCGGTAGCTCAGCTGGATAGAGCACCAGGCTTCGAACCTGGGGGTCGGGGGTTCGAATCCCTCCCGGCGTGCCACATCGCGCGCGCTTCACCCGCCGCGCCCGGCGCGTCCGGCCTTCAGTCGAGCTCCGCCGCCGTGGTCGGGACCCGAGCCCGTACCGGCTCAACGTCCCGCAACAGGCGTTCCCGATCGATGTAGTCGACCACGACCCGCGTCAGCACCCGGTTGCCGAGTTCGGTCAGATGGCCGTGGCCGAACTCGCGGTAGAGCAGACGGTCCGGGCCGGCCGCCGCGTGGAACGCTTCGAGCGGTGACACCCAATGGAGGTCCGTCGGTCGCCCGTCGGCGAACGCAGCCGGCGCCGCCCGGTAGCTCCCGGGTCCGTTTCGGCTGGGAATCTCCACGACCAGGAACGCCGCCCCCCGCGACCGGGTCTCCTGCTGTGCAGCCCGGAGCAGGAGCGCGTCGAGCGAGCGTCCCGGGGCTCCCGTCGTGGGCGCGGGAGCGTGTGTCGGGTCCGCGCGCCCGCTCGCACGCAGGCCCGCAAGCACGGCTTTGACGCGTCTCGCCGTGGCTTCTCGAAGCGACGCGTAGAGGTGGCTGTTTTCGATGACCCAGCGATAGATCCCGTAGCGAGAGAGACGGTCGCGGAGCTCGACCGCCGGGAGGTAGTCCTCCGCGAGCCGGGTCAGCTGGCCGTCGCGGACGCCGAAGAGACCCGAGCGGAGGTTGTCGATGGGATCGGTAGCGTGCCACTGAAAGACGACGAGGTCGGGGTCGTATCCGAGACCGTCCGCCTGCAGGGCCACCAACATCTCCGCCGTGCCAAACCCGCTCACCGCGAGGTTCACGACCTCGCAAGAATGCCCGGCCGCGCGCAGCGCATCCTCGAGGAGGAACGCGAAGCTGTCTTCGAGATCCACCTCGTACCCCATGAAGAACGAGTCGCCGTAGAGCACGACTCGGCACACACCCTCGGGCTTGTGGCGGGAGATCGCGCGGTCCCACCGGATTCCCTGCTCGTTGATCCGCACCTGGACACGCACCTCCCGGGTCGTCTGCCAGTAGGTCGCGCCGGGTACGTTCATCCGAACACCGTAGGGGGCCGCGGTGACGTAGCGTGGTAGCAGCGGAGAGGGCTTCATGAAGCGGAGGAACAGCTCCGCGAAGAACACGCTGTAGAGCGTCAGTACGGGGATCAAGAGGGCGCGGCGAAGACGGTGCGGCTTAGAAGTCAAAGTAGATGAACTCCTGTCCCCCCGCCGCGGAGAGGAAGAGCAGGCTCAGGACGACGATCAGCGACACGTGAAAGCGGAGCACCGGCGGTAGCTTCGGGAGGACCTCGAGCTCCCGCCAGCGCACCTGGGCCCACTGGACCAGCAGCAGCGGCCACAGCAGTTTCAGCATGGGGACCCACCGCTCGCTGCCGAGCGTGGGCTCGTGGATCCACGAGGACAAGAAGACCCACACCTCTGCCATCGATCCGGCCCGGAACAGCAGCCAGCCCAGGACCACGAGTGCGAACATCAACCCCGCGAGGACGGCGTCACGCAGCGCGGCGGACAGACCCGTCCACGTCGAGCCCGCGAGCCACGTATCCATGCCGATGACGCGGTAGCCGATCAGGATCAGACCGTGCCACGCCCCCCACGCCACAAAGGTCCAGCTCGCCCCGTGCCACAGACCCCCGAGCAACATCGTGAGCGCGAGGTTGCGATAGGTCCGGAGGGCGCCGCCGCGGTTCCCGCCGAGGGGGATGTACAGGTAGTCGCGCAGCCAGCTCGAGAGGCTGATGTGCCAACGCTCCCAGAACTCGGAGGGCGTTCGCGACACGTAGGGCAGGTTGAAGTTCAGCATGATCTCGAAACCCAGCGCGCGGGCGAGCCCGCGGGCCATGTCGCTGTACCCCGAGAAGTCGCAGTAGATCTGAAAGGTGAACGCGAGCAACGCGACGATCTGATCGCCGCTGGTGTAGGCGCCCGGGTCTGCGAAGACCGGGTCCGCCAGGCGCGCAAGGTTGTCCGCGACGACGATCTTCTTGAACAGGCCCCACAGAAACAACACGGCGGCGCTCTGCAATGCCGCGAGATCGACGTTTCGCTGACGCTCGATCTGCGGCAGCAGGTTTCGCGCGCGTTCGATCGGGCCGGCGACGAGTTGGGGAAAGAACGACACGAAGGCGGCGAGGTTGAGAAAGTCTCGAGTCGGACGGAGCCGCCCCCGGTAGGCGTCGAGCGTGTAGCTCATCGTCTGGAAGGTGTAGAAGGAGATCCCCACCGGGAGGATGATGTCGAGCTCCACCCGGCCGAGGGTAAGCCCCATCCCCGACGCGAGATCGGCGAGCGAATCCGAAAAGAAGTTGAAGTACTTGAAGACGCCGAGAATCCCGAGGTTGACGCCGACGCTGGACCAGAGAAAGAGCTTCTTTCGGCGCGAGAGCGAGAGGGGGCGGGCGAGCTCGACGAAGGCGCTGATCGCGACGGCGAACCCAGCGACCCACCCGAGGATCCACAGCGACTCGCGCCCTTCGAGGATCAGGACGGCGCCGGTGGCGAGAGCGGTGAACGCGAGCGCTCGGGCCAGGTCCCGGCGCTCGGTCCGCTCCCCCGAGGCGCCGAGACCCGCGAGGTAGTCGGTCGCGGTCGACACCACGATCAGGAGCAGGAAGCGCGCATCCCAGGCGCCGTAGAAGACGTAGCTTCCGACCAGGAGGAGGGTGTTCTGAAGACGGAGCGAGCGACGGGAAACACTGTAGAGCGCAAAGAGCAGTGCGAAGAAGAGAGCGAAGATCCAGCTATTGAACAGCATCTCGCTCGGACTCCAGCTCCTGCTCGACCGCGCGATTGAGGCGCCCGTATCCCTCTCGGGTCAGATGGAGCGCGTCCGCGTCGACGTTCGGGAGCCACCGTCCTTCGCCGTCCTGCAACAGGGCCCTCGCGTCGATCCACCTAACGTCGGCGTGTTCGGAGAGCGGCTTAAGGGACGCGTTCACCTGCTGCACATATCGATCGAGGGTATTTGGCCACATCCAGCGGCGCAGAATATCGCGGTGGGACCTCGGGATGATCGAGATCAGGATCACCCGTGTGCCCTGCGCGGTCGCCGTCCGGACGAATCCCCGCAGGTTCTCGGCACAGCGCTCGACGGTCGCGGCACCACCGGCCTTCTGCAAGCTGGCCGCCACGAGGTCGTTGATTCCCGCCTGGAGGACGACCCAGTCCGGCTCGAGCGCCAGCACGTCCTGGGCGAAGCGAAAGCGCATCTGCTCCGTGGTCTCGCCGCCGACGCCCCGGAAGACGAGCTGCACCGACCCGCCCCGCGGTCGCGGGTCCCAGCGTGCGATCCGCGAGTCCCCGAAGAAGACGACGCGCTCCGCCGCGGCGTCCAGGTCTCGATTGGCTTCCGCAAAGACCCGGTCGTAGACCGGGTGGGCCTTGGCCACCTTGAAGGCCCGGTAGTAGTGCGCCGCCCGGTTGCCCCCCAGCAGGGCAGCCGCCGCGAACAGGGCGACGAGGAGGAGCCCGATGGCGCTGCGCACGCCGCGCTTATAGCGAACTCCCTCGGACATGCGAACTGCCCGGTGCTGCGGACCGAGCCGAGCGTGGGGAGGGGTCCGGTCGAGCCGCCGCCCGGGGAGACGCCGCTAACGCGGTCCGCGTCTCCACGCCGCGAGCCGGTCGCGCAGGAACCGGACCAGACTCTCGCGGCGAAAGAGCTTGGTCGCCTTCGCGAGCCAGTCGCGGTGGTCTCCGAAGCGATTGATCGGGATCTCCATCGACTGAGGCCACATCCGATGCGCGCAAGCGTCGAACAGCGCGCTCGTCCCCTTGGTCTGCGGCGGGACCGACATGAACGCATTCTGGATCGATCTCTGCGCGAACGGCATCAACTCCATCTGCAGCGCCTTCTGGATCGGACTCTGCGCCATCGCCCAACTCCCGAACCGCAGCTCGTTGAAGGCCAGGTCCAGCACCGCAGAGCGCGGGAGCCAGGAGATGGCCTGCACCCACCGGTCGACGTTTGCGACGAGATCGGGTTCCAGGGGAAGGGTGAGCCGTGAAATCACGAACTCGGGGGTCGCGCCGCCGTCGTTGATGGTGGCGGTATCCTGGCGGTAGAGGCGGGAGCGGCCGGTCTCGCCGTACATTCCGGTCAGCATCACGTCGTAGTCGAGGCCCGATAGCGTCGGGTGAAGGCGCCGGTTGGTTTCTCGGACGGCGTGCCCGACGTAGCGGTCCCACTCCTTCGCCTGGTCGTCGGTGGCCTCTCGGGTCGGCACCAGCTCGTGGCGCAGCGAAAGCCTGGCCGCGATCTCTCGAGACAGAATCTGGTCGATCCCCGGCGCGCCGGGAGCCAGGGTGAAGAACTCCAGCTCGTCCGAGACCGCGCGTGAGGCGGCGACGAGAAGACGGCTGTCGTAACCGGCGGTGAGGGTGACGCCGACACGAAACTGGCGCACCGCTGCCTCGACGAAGCCGGTCATTGCGGTGGCGGTGATCTCGCTGGCCTCGTCGAGGGACATCTCGAGGCGGAACTCGTCCTCGCGGGGCCAGAAGCGATGCGCTTCCCAGCTGGAGAGGTCGAGGTAGTGGTTCGGGAGAAGTCGTTCGACACCGCGGTGGGCGGTGAGGGTCCCCGAGATCCACCCGCCCGTGCCTTCGTTTTCGACCATGACGCGGTAGCGCTCGGGGAGAAAACGCTCCTGGTACTCGCCCTCCGGGAGGAACATCGCCGCCGAGGAACCCGCCCGGCGGCTCTCCGCGCAGAACACGATCGGGATTCCGCCACCGCTATCGAGATACAGCCGCGGTGCGCCCATCCCGTGGAGGACCACCACGTAGGTCCCGTGAATGTGATCGAGCACCTCGACTTCGAAGGACCGGAAGTCCCGGAGATCGCGGTCGACGAGCACGCGGTCGCGCTCGACCGCGATCCCGTCGACGCTGTGTCCCGCGAGCACGACCCCGTACACGACACCGAGGGTCGTGCCGCTCTTCGTGACAAGGGGGACGGTGTCGATGTGGTGGCTGGGTCTGACTTCGCAATGCGAGCCCTGCTGAGAGAGCACCACACCAAACGGTTCCATTGCGCCGTCGACCCTCTCGGCGGAAAGGATTCGAGGCTAACGGACGGTCGACGAAACGGCGAGAGCGGACCGCCGACCGGACCACTCCCGATCGCGTCGTCGACCTCTCCGCCGATGGCATCCAGGCCACGGCGTACCCACGGCGCCCGGTTGGTGCTCGAGACGACGGGACGCCGGTAGACTTCCGGGATGGAGACGATCATCGTAGTGGGCGCGTCCCTCGCGGGGTTGCGCGCCGTCGAAAGGTTGCGGCAACGGGGCTACGCGGGACGCATCGTCTGGGTCGGCGAAGAACCACACCTCCCCTACGACCGGCCACCCCTGTCGAAAGAGGTCCTGCAGGGGAGCTGGGAGGTGGAGCGCACCGCGCTCCGGCGCGACCCCTACGAAGATCTCGACCTCGACCTGCGGTTGGCGCGTCGCGCCACTGCGCTCGACCCGACGACGCGCACCCTCTCCCTCGACGACGGCACGAGCGAGGTCTACGACGCGCTCCTCGTCGCCACCGGCGCTGCGGCCCGCCCGCTCCCGGGTCAGCCTGACCTCGAAGGGATCCACTTGCTGCGCACCCTCGACGACTCGCTCGCCGTGCGCGACGCCCTCGAGCACAGCCCGCGGGTGGTCGTCGTGGGAGCGGGGTTCATCGGCGCCGAGGTGGCGGCGTCGGCCCGAGCGCGTGGTCTCGAGGTCGTGATGGTGGAGCCCCAGCCCGCGCCGATGCTGCGGGGTCTGGGTGCCGAGATGGGCGAAGTGTGCGGCCAGATCCACCGCGACCAGGGTGTCGACCTGCGCTGTAGCCTGGGGGTGGAGGCCCTCGAGGGGAGCGGCCGGGTGGAACGCGTGCGGCTCTCCGACGGGAGCACCGTCGACGCGGATCTCGTCGTCGTGGGGATCGGCGCGCGACCGGCGACCGACTGGCTCGAGTCCTCGGGGATCGCCCTCGACGACGGCGTCCTCTGCGACGATCGGTGCCGCGCGAGCGCGCCCGGCGTCTACGCCGCTGGCGACGTCGCGCGTTTTGACAACCCCCTCTTCGGAGAGTCGATGCGGATCGAGCACTGGAGCAACGCCGTCGACCAGGGCGTCCACGCCGCCGACAGCATGCTGGCCGGAGAGGCGGCCGAGCCCTACGTCCACGTGCCGTGGTTCTGGTCCGACCAGTACGACCTCACCATCCAATTCGCCGGGCGCATGCGCGCGAACGACGAGGTGCGCGTGATCGAGGGGAGCGTCGCCGAGCGGAAGTTCGCCGCGCTCTACGGCCGGGAGGGTCGCCTGGTCGGGGTCCTCGCCTTCAGCCTGCCCCGCGCCCAGCGCAAGTTCCGCAAACAGATCGCCGCCGGGATGAGCTTTGGCGACGCGCTCGCGGCCGCCGGCGTCTAGACCCGCGCCGCGCCGCCGCCGCGCCGGATCACCCGCCACACCGCGCACCCCACCGACTGGCGTTGCTGGGCTTCGTCGAGATCGTCGAGGTAGCGGCGCGCGACGCGACGTTCGGCGGGGTCGGCGAGCGCGTCGAGGAGATCGCGCGCGGCGCGACGCGTCTGTCGGT
>JANQRO010000448.1 GCA_028284525.1 Myxococcota bacterium
GTAGACGGCGCCGAGACGCCAGGTGCCGAGGATCGTCGCCGTCTACCAGCCGCTCTTCACGGCCTTTGGCCCGAAGGCGATCGAGCACCGTCTGCAGACCTCGCAGGCGCGGGTGGTGGTGACCGACGGCGCCAACCGCTCGAAGCTCGACGAGCTGCCGACCCGGCCCACGATCCTGAACCTCGACCCCGGGGCCGGAGATCTCGACTTCCGGTCGGAGGTGGCCGCCCAGTCCGACGACTTCGCGCCGGTGCTGCGCACCGGCACCGACGCCTTCCTGATGATGTCGACCTCCGGGACGACCGGGCTGCCGAAGGGGCTCAAGATCCCCCTCCGCGCGCTGCCTGGCTTCGCCGGCTACATGCGCTTTGGCATCGGCCTCGAGCCCGACGACGTCTTCTGGAACATCGCCGACCCGGGCTGGGCCTACGGGCTCTACTACGCCCTCACCGGGCCGCTCCTGATCGGTCGGGCCGCGACGCTCTACGACGGGCCCTTCACCGTGGAGAGCACCGGCGCGGTGGTCGAGCGCGTCGGGGTCACGAACTTCGCCGGGGCGCCCACGGCCTACCGGATGATCATCGCCGCCGGACTCGAGGCGGCGAAGCCCCTCGCGGCGCACCTGCGGGTCGCGTCGAGCGCGGGAGAGCCGCTCAACCCCGAAGTGATGCGCTGGTTCGAGGCCCACGTCGGCTGTCCGCTCTACGATCACTACGGCCAGACCGAGTGCGGGATGGTGCTCGCCAACCACCACGGGCTCGAACACCCGGTGCGGCCGGGATCCGCGGGCCTCCCCATGCCCGGGTTCCGTCTCGACGTCGTGGACGAGTCGGGCCGCCCCGTGCCGACCGGGGAGCAGGGGATCCTCGCGATCCACCGGGCCGGCTCGCCGCTCTTCTTCTTCGACGGCTATCTCGGCGCCGAGGGGCAGGGCTGGGTGGGTGACTACTACTTGACCGGGGACACGGTCGAGCAGAACGAAGACGGATCGATCAGCTTCGTCGGGCGCAGCGACGACGTAATCACCTCGGCCGGCTACCGGATCGGCCCCTTCGACGTGGAGAGCTGTCTGCTCGAGCACGAAGCGGTCGCCGAGAGCGCGGTCGTCGGCAAGCCCGATCCCGAGCGGGGGGAGATCGTCAAGGCCTTCGTCCTGCTCCACCCGGGCCACACCGGCGACACGGCGCTGGCCGAGACGCTCCAACAACACGTGCGCTCCCGGCTCGGCAAGCACGCCTTTCCCCGCGAGATCGTCTTTCCCGACTCGCTTCCCAAGACGCCCAGCGGAAAGATCCAGCGCTTCCTGCTGCGCAAGGAGTAACGCGCCTCGCGGGCGCGCCGTCCGCGAGGATTACTCCTCGTGGTGGATCTGCTCCGCCAGGTACTGCTGCTGGCCGACCTCTTCGACGAGATGGAGCTGCGCTTCGAGCCAGTCGATGGCTTCCTCTTCGTCGCGCAGGATCGGCTCCAGGAGCGACCGCGTCCCGTTGTCGCCCTTGTCCCGCGCGAGCGCAATCACGCGGTTGTACCGTTCGACGGCCTCTTTCTCCAGGGACAGATCCAGCCGGTGTTGCTCGATGGGATCTTCGCCGACACGCACCGGGTTCAGACGCTGGAGGTTGGGAACGCCCTCCAGATAGAGGATCCGCTCGATCACCTTATCGGCGTCGCGCATCTCTCCGATCGACTCTTCGCGTTTCTTCGCCGCGAGTCGTTTGTAGCCCCAGTTCTCAAGCATCTTGTAGTGGACGAAGTACTGGTTGATCGCCGTGAGCTCCGCCGTAAGGATCTCGTTCAGCGCATCGATCAGCTCGCCGTCGCCTTGCATCTGGATCTCCCTTTCCCCAACCATACGCCGGGGCAGGGGATCCCGCATCAAGCGCTACGGTGTCTGGTTCGACGCGTCCTCTCGGCCGCTGGCCGATCCGCGCAACAACGCACGGACGACCGCGGCACAGCCCCGACAGTCGCTCGCCGCGCCACAAATCCGGGACACTTCTGCCACCGTCCGGGCGCCGCCACGCACGGCATCCTCGATGGTTCGATGGTCCAAGCCGAGACAATGGCAAACGATCACGTCGGGAGATCTCGCTGAAATCGTTACACAACAGACATTACTGAAATTGAAAATCGTTTTCAATTTCAACCTCGTGCATCGACGAATTCGACGCGCAGGCACGCGACGCAACCCACTGCGCACACAACGTCCGAGTGGGCCCGGAGGACGGGGCGCGACGCGTCGCCCGCGGGTCCGCCCGCGCAAAGGGCGAGTCGCTATTCGCCGCGGCTGGCAGCGATCCCGGCGAGGATCCAATCGAGACTCGACTGGAAGGAGGTGTCGAAGTCGAATCGCAGCGACGCCACCATGCGCGCGAGCTCGGGGAAGCGCAATCGCTCGGGCTCGGAGAGCTGGTAGATGCGGTAGCCACCGGGCCCGTCCGCGGCGACCTTGGCGGCGAAGCGCTCCTCGCCCTGGACGCAATGGAAGGCGTGCCCCACGACGAGACGGTAGGCGCGCCACCCGTCTTCCGGAGTGAACCCGGCGCGGCGCAACACCGCGAGCGAGCGCTCCACGATCGCGAAGGCCGCGGGCGTCGCGGGGCCCACTGCGGTGCCGTACTCCGCGGCTCCCGGCATCGCGAGCAGGGTGTTGCGGAACGCGAGGGCCAGTCCGCGCAGGTACGCGCGCCACGGGAGATCCGCCGGCGGGAGCGCGAGACGTTCGCAGAAGGCATCCATCGCCGCGGCGAGCAGCGCTTCCTTGGAGTCGACGTAGCGGTAGAGGGCCGTCGTCGATACGCCGAGATGACGCGCGACCCGGTGCATCGAGAACCGGTCGACGCCGATCTCGAGCATCGCCGCGACGATGCGGTCTCGGTCGAGCGGAATCCGTGTCGGTGCGGTGCTCACGATGCGACCTCGCGGATCTCGTGCAATCTCAGAAGTTCGGCGCGGGCGGGGAGCTGCGCTCGTGGTGCGGAGCGGCTGGACGGATCTTCCAGCGAGCCGCCCGTTCGCGCTCCGACCACAGACGGTGGTAGAGCCCGCCCTGCTCCAGCAAGGCTTCGTGCCGTCCGAGCTCGACGCGTCGGCCGCGGTCGAGCACCAGGATCTGATCGGCCGATTGGATGGTCGAGAGACGGTGGGCCACGACGATCAGGGTCTTGTCACGCACGAGCTCGGCGAAGCCCTGCTGTAATTGTCGCTCCGCGATCGGGTCGAGAGCCGCCGTCGCTTCGTCGAGCAGGACGATCGGGGCGTCTTTCAGGATGGCCCGCGCAACACTGATGCGCTGCCGTTCGCCCCCGGAGAGGGTGGCGCCTCCCTCCCCGACCGCCGTCTCGTATCCCGCCGGGAGCGCGGCGATGAAGTCGTGGGCTCGAGCCGCCCGGGCCGCTCGGACGATGTCCTCGCGGGCGGACTCGGGACGGCCGAACGCGATGTTGTCCGCGATCGTACCCGGGAAGAGATAGACGTCCTGGAACACGAAGGTCACCGCGTCAAAGATCTGCTCGGTGCTCAGGTCGCGCAGGTCGGCGCCGCCGATTCGGATGCGGCCCCGTTGCGGGTCGCGAAACCGGGCGACGAGCTGGAGCAGGGTGCTCTTGCCCGACCCCGAGGGTCCGACCACGGCCGTCATCTGGCCCGCGGGAGCGCGAAACGACAGTTCGCGAAGCGCCGGCGCTCCCTCGTCGTACGCAAAGGTCACGTCTTCGAACTCCACGTCGGGAGGGGTCGTGACGACGGCGCACACGTCGGGCTCGGACTGCACGGGCTCGTCGAAGACCCGCGCCACCCGGTCGAGGGACGCATCGGCGATGCGCAGACTCTCGAACGATTCCGCCGCGGCCACCAAGGGCTCGAACACGCGCAGGGCGAGCACGGCGAACACGAGGAAGGTCCCGGCGTCGAGGGTGCCACCGGCCAGCCAGAGCGCTCCGCAAAAGAGCACGCAGGGAATCCCGAGGAGCACGGTGGCCATGAAGCTCAGCCCGAGGGGTGCCAACCGGACGGCCAGCCGCGTGTTCACCGCGCGATACGCATCGAGAGCCCCGCGGAGCTGGCCGAGTCGTTCGCCAACGAGGTGGAAGGCGCGGATCACGGGAAGGCCCTGGACGTACTCGATCATCCGGCTCGACGCCTCGGCCTGGAGCGCCTGGCGCTCCGCGGCGAGTCGGCGAAACACCCGGTTGGTCCAGACGAAGATCGGCACCGACAGCAGCACGCTCGCGATCGTGGCGATCGCCATGGGAAGGTCCTGGAGGGCGAGGACGAGGAACACGACGACGGGCGCCCACAGCGCTCCGATCAGCTGCTGGAGCGGCTCGTGCGAGAACTGCTCCACGGACGCGATGTCCTGGGTCATCGCAGTCACGGTGTCGCCGGTGCGTCGATCCTCGTGGAAGGCCAGGGGGAGACGGCGGAGATGGTCGAGACCGCGCACCCGCAGGTCCGCGAAGAGCTCGAAGGTGGCGATCCACGCCGAGCGATTCGCCGCAAACCCCGCGGCCCACTGCCCCACGATGCAGACGGCCAGCCCCGCCGTCGCCCACGCGAGCGCCCGAGCGTCGAGACTCCCCTGGCGGAGGGATTCGATGACGGCAACGAGGATGCCGACGGGGAGGGCCTGGAACGTCGCTTGCAGACCCTTGTATCCGATCGAGCGCACCAGGGTCCCGCGGCGCTCGCCGGCGAGGCGCCAGATCGAGCGGACGACGCCGCCCCGGCGTATCTCGCTCGGGGTCGCGGCGCCGGCGGCGATGCTCGGTGCGCTCAACGGGGCGTCTCCGAATGCGGCGCCTGGGGTCGGCCGTGGAGCCGTGTGGCCGCCGCGTGGTT
>JANQRO010000466.1 GCA_028284525.1 Myxococcota bacterium
GTGCTCGTACGACTCGAGATCGCCGGCGTGCCCCGCGATCACATCCACGTGACCCTCGACGGTGAGCTGCTGCGCGTGCGCGGGGTGCGGCGCCCGCCCGCCGGTGAGGAGCGGGGGCGGCCCCAGCAGGTCGAGATCGCGTCGGGGCCCTTCGAGCGCACGCTTCGCATCGACGCCGAGTTCGACCGGGACGGCGTGCGCGCGAAGCTCGAGGACGGCGTCCTGAGCATCACCTTGCCGCGCAAGGCCCCGGGGGCCCGTCAGATCCGTGTCGAACACGGGAGCGAATCGTGAGCGGCCGGCCGGTCGAGTTCTCGGGCGACGAGCCGGAAGGCCTCCGAGACACCGACGTCTCGGTCGCCCTCGCCGACACCGAGGAAGAGTTCGATCTCGTCGAGACGCCGGAAGAGCTCCCGGTGCTTCCGCTCAAGAACACGGTGTTGTTTCCGTCGCTCGTGTCGCCGCTGCTGGTCACGACCCAGCGCTCGCGCAAGGTGATCGACGAGGTCCTCGTCACCCCCGACCGGTTGATGGTGGCGCCGGCGGTGCGGCGCGGCGTCGAGGGCAGCCCGGACGCCGAAGATCTCTACCGCGTCGGTACGGTGCTCCGCGTCGTCAAGATGTTGAAGTTTCCCGACGACTCGTACCGACTCCTCGTCCAGGGCGTGGCCCGCGCCCGGATCGAGGACATCGTCCAGACCGAGCCCTTCTTCCGCGCGCGCACCCGGCTCCTCGAAGAGCGCGGTGACGAGACCTCGGTCGAGGTGGAGGCGCTCCAGCGGCAGATCCTCCAGGAGTTCGGGGCGCTGATCTCCAGCCAGGAGAAGCTGAGCGAGGAGCTCCACCACGTCGCCGCGAACCTCGAAGACCCCGGCCGTCTCGCCGACTTCGTCGCCAGCAACATCGAACTCGACCTGAGCCAGAAGCAGGCGATCCTCGAGGAGGTCGAAGTCGGCCGCCGTCTCGCCCGCGTCCTCACCGAGCTCAACCGCGCGACCGAGGCGCACCGGATCGAACACGAGATCCGCGAGAAGGTGCAGAGCGAGCTCGGCAAATCCCAGCGCGAGTACATCCTGCGCCAGCAGATCGACGCGATCCGCACCGAGCTCGGGGAGGGCGAAGACGAGGGCGCCGAGATCGACACCCTGCGCGAGCGCATCGCGGAGGCGGCGATGCCCGAGAACGCCCACGAGCAGGCGACCCGCGAACTCGACCGACTGGCCAACACGCCCAACGCGTCCGCCGAGTACGGCGTCATCCGCACGTATCTCGAGTGGATGGTCGACCTGCCCTGGTCGGCCGAGAGCGAGGACCGTCTCGACATCGGCGATGCCCAGAAGATCCTCGACGAGGACCACTACGACCTCGAGAAGGTGAAGGACCGCATCCTCGAATACATCGCCGTGCTGCGCTTGAAGCGCGACCTCAAGGGACCGATCCTCTGCTTCGCGGGCCCGCCGGGTACCGGGAAGACGTCGCTGGGCCGCTCCGTCGCCCGCGCCCTGGGGCGCGAGTTCGTCCGGGTCTCGCTGGGCGGCGTGCGCGACGAGGCGGAGATCCGCGGCCACCGCCGGACCTATGTCGGCGCCTTGCCCGGACGGATCCTCCAGGGGCTGCGCAAGGCGAAGACCCGCAACCCGGTCTTTCTCCTCGATGAGGTCGACAAGGTCGGATCCGACTTCCGCGGCGACCCCTCCTCGGCGCTCCTCGAGGTGCTCGACCCCGAGCAGAACGGCACCTTCAGCGACCACTACCTCGAGGTGCCCTTCGACCTCTCGAAGGTGCTCTTCATCGCGACCGCCAACTGGATGGAGCCCGTGCCCGCGGCGCTGCGCGATCGGATGGAGGTGATCGAGCTCCCCGGCTATACCGCCGAGGACAAGCTGGAGATCGCGCGGCGCTACCTCATCCCCCGCCAGCGCGAGAAGAACGGGCTCGCCGACACGGCCTTCGAGATCGCCGACGACGCGGTCCGAGGGCTGATCGAGAGCTACACCCGCGAGGCAGGTGTGCGGAACCTCGAGCGTGAGATCGCGGCGCTGTGCCGCAAGACCGCGCTCCGGGTCGCCGAGGAAGGCCCCGAGGCGGCGGGGCAGGTCGATGCCGCAGACCTCGAGACGCGGCTCGGGCCCCGCAAGTTCGAGCCGGAACTGGCCGAGCGCGCTGGACGGCCGGGCGTCGCCGTGGGGCTCGCGTGGACGCCCGTGGGCGGTGACATCCTCTTCGTCGAGTCGACCCAGATGCCCGGTCGCGGTGGCCTCAAGATCACCGGGTCCTTGGGCGACGTGATGCGCGAGTCGGCCGAGGCGGCGCGCTCCTGGCTGCGCTCCCAACGCGAGACCCTCGGTCTCGAGGACGCCCTCTTCGAGACGGCGGACCTCCACGTCCACGTGCCCGCGGGAGCCGTCCCCAAAGACGGGCCCTCTGCCGGGGTCGCCATGGTGACCTCGCTGGCGTCGCTGATCCTGGGACGCAGCGCCCGCGCCGACGTCGCGATGACCGGGGAGATCACGTTGCGCGGGAAGGTATTGCCCGTCGGCGGCATCAAGGAAAAAGTGCTCGCGGCGAAGCGGGCCGGGATCCGAGAGGTGATACTCCCGGACGCCAACCGTCGGGACGTCGACGAAGTGCCGGAGGCGTTGCTCAAGGGCATCGATCTCCACTACGTCGCGACCATCGACGAGGCGTTGCAGCGGACGCTCGAACCCGCATCCTGAGCGCGACTTCGAGCCCGCCCGGAGGAGCCCGTGACCGGATCGACTGCGACCCGCGACCTCGACGCCACACGACGCGGGGACTCGCCGTCCCGCTGCTGTGGACTGGCCGTTGCCACGCTGTGTCTCGCGTCGCTCGCCATCGGGTGTGTCTCGAGCGGCACGCACCGCAGCGTGGTGGACGAGCGCGATCGGCTGAGCGAGCAGAACCGCAAGCTCAACCGGGATCTCCGGCGCGCTCGCGCCTCCAACGAGAGCCTCTCGACCGAGCGCGTCGAGCTGCTCGACCAGCTCGAAGACCTGCGCGGGCGCCGGGAAGAGCTGGAGAGCTCGATCCGAAAGCTCGGCCGCGAGCGCGAGGAGCTCGCCGCGAGCCTCGCCGACGCCGAGAACGAGCGCGAGAAGCTGGCGGACGTCGAGAGCACCTACCGGTCGCTGGTCGAGGACCTCGAGTCCGAGCTCGCCGCCGGCCAGATCCAGATCGAACAGCTCACCCAGGGGCTCCGGCTCAACCTCGCCGAGGAGATCCTGTTTCCCTCGGGCTCGGCCCGGCTCTCGGAACGCGGTGTTTCGGTGATCGAGCGCGTCGCGCTCCAGCTCAAGGACCGGAACCAGGGCTACCGGGTCGACGTACAGGGGCACACCGACAACGTGCCGATCCGCGGAGAGCTCACCCGGCGCTACCCGAGCAACTGGGAGCTCGCGGCGGCGCGGGCGTCGAGTGTGGTGCGGGTGCTCGAAGGGGGAGGGGTCGAGTCGGCGCGCCTGTCGGCGGTGTCGCTCGGCGAGTTCCACCCCGTCGCCTCGAACAAGAGCCCCGAAGGGCGGGCGAAGAATCGCCGGATCGAGATCCGCTTGATCCCCCTCGAGACCGCGGGGCTCCGGATGCCCGAGACCCGGGGCGACGACACCGCCTCCGCCGCCGCACCACCCGCGGTGAGTGGCGCGCCACCCCTCCCTCGCTGAGCCCGGGTGCCGACACTGCGCGACACCCTCGAGAGTGTCTTTGGCAGTGCCCTCGACGCGGTGCGGGGGGGCCCCGCCGTGGCCGCGGCGCTCGCCCTCCCGTGGGGTCGGGGCGCGCGGCAGGTGGAGGCCCTCGCCGGCGGCAAGGCGGCGGTGCCGATGCTCCACGCCGCGGCGGTCGCCCTCGGCTCGCGTCTGCTCCGCGGGTTGGCCGTGACCAAGGACGACGACGGGGCGGCGCCGACACGTTGTGAGGTGCTCCATGCAGGGCATCCGGTGCCGGATGCGCGATCCGAGGTCGCGGGACGGCGCTGGCTGGAGTTCGCTGCCGCGGCCCCCCCGGAGCGGGACCTGCTGGTGCTGCCCTCGGGCGGTGCGTCGGCGTTGCTGAGCTGTCCCGCGGCGGGCGTGGAGCTCGCCGATCTCCAGATCGCGACCGAAGGGCTGCTCCGAGCCGGCGCCGACATCGAGTCGCTCAACGCCGTGCGCAAACACCTGGGCGCCGTCGGGGGAGGTCGCAGCCTCGCGGTCTGCCGAGCCGGCGCCGTCGAGGTGCTCGCGATCTCGGACGTCCCGGACGACCGGCTCGACCTCCTCGCCTCCGGGCCCTTCTACGCCGATCCCCACCGTTACGCCGACGCCCTCGTGGTCTGTGACCGCTTCCCCGCGGCTCGGATGCCCCCGCGTGTCCGCGCCCATCTCCAGGCCGGGGCTCGTGGCGGGATTCCGGAGACCCTCAAGGAGGGCGCGCCGGCGTTGGCGCGCGTGCGCCACCGCGTGATCGCCTCCCTCGGCGATGCGCTCCGCGCCGCCGAAAGGGCGGCGCGGGCGCTGGGCTTCGCGGTCCGGTCCTGGCCCGAGCCGTTGCGCGGCGAGGCGAGAACCCTCGCACCCGCCCTCGCGGCAGCGATCCGCGGAGCGGCTCCCGGCACCTGCCTCGTCGCCGGGGGCGAGCCCACCGTGACC
>JANQRO010000467.1 GCA_028284525.1 Myxococcota bacterium
GCTCGGCGAAGGCCTCGATGGCCTTTTCGTGGGCGGTCGTCGCCGCGAGGATCTCGCGGTCTTCGACCCGCCCGTCCGCCTCGAGTTTTTCGAAGAAGCGGACGTACTTCGGAAGCTCCGCCTGGAACGACGTCATGAGCTCGTCCCAGCTCTGTCGGGCCCAGCGCTCCGCGAGCTCGGCGCCCTCGGCGAAGTGCTTGGGGTCTTCGGCGACGTCGCCCCCGAGCTTCGCGACCAAGGGCCGCAGCCGCTCCTTGGTCTCGCGCTCGAGCTGCTCGAGCACCTGGAACTTGTAGGTCTGGTCCGGGTCGTCGCAGCGCTCGGCCATCTCCCGAAAGATTGCCTCGCCGAACACCTCTCCCTGATAGGACTCCACCACACGCGCGAGATAGTCGTCCGCCATGGCTCCTCCAGCTCGCCGCACGGCACCGGCCGCCCGACGCGAAGCGGTTTCGGAGAGCGTAGCTCCCCGGCGCTTCGCCCGCGCCGGCTGCGCTCAGCCGAGAAAGGTCTCGATGATCGCGCGCTGGTAGGCGGCGGAGGCGTCCGGCTTGAGACCCGCCACCGGCGGCATCAGGGTGAACGCGTCGCCGATCTCCCGGTAGCGCGTCATCCGCGCGCGGACCTCGTCGGCGGTGCCCGCGATGGCGAAGGTGCGCACCATGTCGTCGGGGATCGCCTCGGCCATGCCGCGGGCGTCGCCCCGCGCCGCGGCGGCGACGGCGCGCCGGGCGGCCTCGCCGAAGCCGTGGGCCGAGAAGTAGCGCTCGTACTGGGGAATCGACGCGTAGAACGAGACCTGGGAGCGCGCGTCGCGCAACGCCTGCTCCCCGTCCTCGTGGATCGCGGTGTAGGCCCACAGGTTGAGGTCGAAGTCGCCGCGGGGGCGCCCCGCCGCCGCCAACGCGGCGTCGAGCTGGGGGACGATCTGCTCGTCGATCCACTGGAGCGACCAGACCGGGTGACCGGCGAGCCCCTCGCCCAACGCGGCCGCCATCCGCACCGCCCGCGGAAAGAGCGCCGCGAAGTAGATGGGAATCGAGGGACGGACGGGCGGCGGGAGGAGGTTCATCCCGCTGAGGTCGACGTCGTAGTAGACCCCCGGGCGCTTGCCGAGCTCGCGGGTGTGCCCGCGCTCGATGATGTCGCGCACCAACGGGACGAGCTCCTCGAGACGGTCGAGGGGCGGGTCGTAGTCGACCCCGTGCCAGGCCTCGTTGATCCCGCGGATGCTGGGGCCCAGGCCGAGGACGGTGCGCCCCCCGCTCAGCACGTCGAGGTCGAGGGCGGACGTCGCGGTCTCGAGGGGGGTGCGGGTGAAGGCCAGGGCCACCCCGGTGCCGAGCTTGAGGGTGTCGGTGGCGGCCGCCGCCGCGGCGAGCGGCAGGAAGGCCGGGCCGGGGAGCTGGATCCCCCAGGCTCCCTCGAAGCCCGCGTCCTCGAGCTGCTTCGCGTTGGCGCAGAGCTCCGGCGCGGGCCGGAGCGGCAACACGGCCCAGTAGCGCGCGGCGGGAGACGTGGGATCGGCCATGGTGCTTCCTCCGGAGTGG
>JANQRO010000468.1 GCA_028284525.1 Myxococcota bacterium
GTCGGCCGCCTCGTCGGAGTCGGCCCGGGAGAGCTGACCCCGCCGCGCCGCCAGCTCGAAGGGCGTGCCTGCCTCGACGACCAGCTCGTAGGTGGAGACGTGCTCCGGAGCGTACGACAGGGTCTCCTTCAGATCGGCGGCCAGGGACGCGAGGCTCTGCCCCGGCGCCGCGAAGATCAGGTCGAGGGAGAGGCGCGGGAAGCCCGCGTCCCGCGCGGCGGCCAGGGTGCGGCGCGCCTCGTCGGCCAGGTGGGCGCGGCCGAGGCGCTTGAGGACCTCGTCGTCGAACGACTGGACCCCCACCGACAGGCGGTCGACGCCGGCGGCGCGGAAGCCCGGCAGTCGCTCGCGCTCGACGGTGCTCGGGTTGACCTCGAGGGTGAACTCGAAGCGCCCGTCCCCCGGAAACGCCGCACGCACGGCCCGGGCGATGCGCGCGACGCTCTCGGGCTCGAGCAGGGACGGGGTCCCGCCCCCGAGATACAGGCTCGACAGGCGTCGCCCGTCGAAGTCCCCGAGGCGCAGCTCGAGCTCGACGAGCAGGGCTTCGATGTAGCGCTCCTCCTGCTCGCGTTGGACCCCGCCGCCGACCACCGCGAAGTCGCAGTAGGGGCAGACCCGCTCGCAGAAGGGCACGTGCACGTAGACGCCGACACTCGGGTCGCTCACCGTCGCAAGATAGCCAGCCAACGTGGGCTACGTTGGCCGGACGATGGCCGGCGCCGAAGTCCACTACGAGGTGCTGGGGAACGGGCTGACCCTGCTCTTGCAGGAGACCCAGCTCGCCCCCGTGGCCAATCTGCAGATCTGGGCGCAGGTCGGATCCGCCGACGAGGGACCGGGCGAGGAGGGACTCGCTCACTTCCACGAGCACATGCTCTTCAAGGGCACGGAAACCCGGGGCGTGGGAGACGTCGCGGGAGACGTGGAAGCCGCGGGCGGACGCATCAACGCCTACACCACCTTCGACAGCACCGTCTACTACGCCACCCTGCCCCGCGAGTCCGTCTCCCTCGGACTCGACGTGCTGGTCGACGCGGTGCGCCACTCGTCGTTCGACCCGGAGGAGATCGACCGCGAGCGCGAGGTCGTGCTCGAAGAGATCCGCCGCGCCGAGGACTCGCCGGGACACGTGCTGAGCGACGCCGTGTTCCGGACGGTCTACCGCAGCCACCGCTACGGCGCGCCGATCCTGGGCAGCGCCGAGAGCGTGGGCGGATTCGAGCGAGAGCAGGTGACCCGCTTCTTCGGGCGCTGGTACGCACCCGACAACCTGGTGGTGGCCGCCGCCGGCGACTTCGACGCGCGACGGCTGGCGGAGGAGATCGCTCGCCGCTTCGAGGACGCGCAGGCCGCCGGGGCGCGCCGGGAGCGGGAATCGGAGCCGACGCAGGAACGCATGCGCGCCCGGGTCCTGAGCCGCCCCTTCGAGGGATTGCGCATGGACCTCGCCTGGCGATCGACGGGCCTCGGCCACCCGGACACCCCCCTGCTCGACCTGCTGTCCTTCATCCTCGGCGAGTCCGAGTCGAGCCGGTTGGTACAGCGCGTCAAGGACGACGAGCAGCGCGTCGACCGGGTCGACTCCTCCTCCTACACCCCTCTCGACCCCGGACTCTTCTCGGTGGGACTCGAGACCGACGCCGAGCGGGCCTGCGACGCCATCGAGAGCGTCGCACGCGAGGTCGAACGCTTGCGCCTCGAGCGCGTCTCGGCCGACGAGCTCGAGCGCGCGCGCGCCAACTTCCTCGCCCACGAGCACTTCGAGCGCGAGAGCGTCGCCGGGATGGCGAGTCGGCTCGGCAGCTTTCACGTGCTGGCCGGGGACCACCGGGGACACGTCGGCTACCTCGAACGCATCCGCACGGCGACCCCGGACGACCTGATCCGCGTCGCGCGAGAGCATCTCGACCCGGAACACCTGAACGCCGTGGCCGTGGTGGCGGAGACCGACGCGACGGCGCTGACCGACAAGCTCGTGTGCGAGAGCGTCGAGCGCGGGCTCGAGGCGACGCGCAAGCGCTTCGCTCCCCCGCCTCGGGCCGCGCGGGCGGCCGGGAGCCCCGTCGAGAGCTACGCGCTCGAGAACGGCGCACGCGTCCACGTCGTGAGGCGGCCCGAGATTCCGGTGGTCGCGGCCCGCGCCGCCTTCCGTGGAGGACTGTTGGCGGAGTCCGCGCAAGACGCCGGAATCAGCAGCTTCCTGAGCTCGCTGTGGACGCGCGGCACGCGCTCCCGCTCGTCGGCGGACTTCGCCCGCTCGGTCGAGAACCTGGCGGCCGAGATCAACGGCTTCTCGGGGCGAAGCAGCCTGGGCTTCACCCTGGACGCGACGCGCGACAAGCTGGAGCCGGTACTGGACCTCTTCGCCGAGGCACTGCTCGAGCCGGGCTTCGACCCCGCGGAAATCGAGCGCGAGCGGCGGGAGACCCTCGCCGTGATCGATCGGAGAGCGGACCGCCTGGCTCAGCTCGCCTACCTCCAGCTCTCCGAGCTGCTCTTCCCCACCCACCCGTACCGGCTGCCGATGCTGGGCACCCACGAGTCGGTGCGCCAGATCGACGCGAACTCGCTACGCGCCCATCACGATCGACTGATCCGCCCCGAGAACCTGGTCTTCGCGATCGCCGGCGACGTGGATCCGGACTCGGTGGCGGAGGGCATCGCGGTCCGGACCAGCGCGATGAGCGCGGACGGCTTCGAGCCGCCTTCCCCGGAGCCCGACCCCCCGCCCCGGGAGATCCGAGAAGGCCGACTCCGCAAGGAGCGCGCCCAGTCGCACCTGGTCATCGGCTTCGCGGGTCTCACGGTCGCCGACCCGGACCGCTACGCACTCGACGTCCTCTCCCAGGTGCTCGCGGGCCAGGGCGGACGCCTCTTCCTCGAGCTCCGGGACCGCCAGGGGCTGGCCTACAGCGTCAGCGCCGCGAACGTCGAGGGCGTCGCACCGGGCTTCTTCAGTGTCTACATCGCCACGGCGCCGGAGAAGCTCGAGGCCGCGCATCGCGGGATCCTGGAAGAGCTCGAGCGACTGGTCGAGAAGGCGCCGAGCGAGGACGAGCTCGCGCGGGCCCGCCGCTACCTGACGGGCAGCCATGCCATCGACGGCCAGCGCAACAGCAACCACGCCGCGCACGTGGCCCTCGACTCCCTCTACGGACTGGGCGCCGACGCGCACTATCACTACGCCGAGCGGATCGCCGCGGTGGGACGCGACGAGGTCCTGCAGGCGGCTCGCCGGATCCTGCGACTGGACGCCCACGCGCTCTCGCTCGTGGGCGAGGTCTAGGAAGAGCGGCCGGCCGGCACTCAGGGACCGAGCGCCAGGCCGTCGCGGCGTGGATCGCTCGCGCCGTAGTGGATGCCGGTCTCCGGGTCGATCCAGATCGCCTCGACGGCCGACCAGTGGCGACGCGACACCTCGACCACGTGACCGCGCGCGCGCAGGGCCTCGACGACGTCCTCGGGCACCTCGGGCTCGACGAAGAGCTTGTCGGGCTCCCACTGGTGGTGGAAGCGCGGCGCCGACACCGCGGCCTTCGGGTCCATCCCGTAGTCGACGACGTTGAGGATGCTGAGCAGCGTCGAGGAGATGATCCGCGATCCACCGGGGCTTCCCGTCACCATGAACACGGCGCCGTCGCGCTCGAGGATGCTCGGCGTCATGCTCGAGAGCGGTCGCTTGCCCGGGGCCACCGCGTTCGCGCCGCGCGCGTCGATCAACCCGTAGCTGTTGGGCACGCCGATCGCCTTGGCGAAATCGTCCATCTCGTTGTTGAGGACGATTCCCGTCCCGGGCACGGTGATGCCCGACCCGTAGGGCGTGTTGATGGTCTTGGTGATCGCGACCGCGTTGCCGAAGCGATCGGTCACCGACAGATGGGTGGTGCCGTGATCCTCCACCGGGATTCCGGGCGCGCGCACCCGGATGGCGCGCTCTCCCCCGAACCAGTGCCACGGCGCACGTCGGAACCAGGGCGGGTCGAGCCGGGCCCGTTGCTCGCTCGCGTAGTCCTTCGAGACCAGGCGCGCGACGGGGACCTCGACGAAGTCCGGATCGCCCAGGTAGAAGGCGCGGTCCGCGAAGGCCAGCTTCATGGTCTCGGCGATCAGGTGGAGGCTCGACGAGCTGCCCGCTCCCCGCGCCGCGAGGTCGTAGGGCTCGAGGACGTTGAGCATCTGCAGCAGCAGCACCCCACCGGAAGACGGTGGCGGAAAGGAGTGCACCGTCAGGCCGCGGTACTCGCCGCGAACCGCCGGGCGCTCGGTCGGCCGGTAGCCCGCCAGGTCTCCAGCACCGAGCAGGCCGCCGCGACGACGCACCTCTTCGGCCATGGCCCGGGCGAGATCCCCGTGATAGAAGGCGGCGGGACCTTCGGCGGCGATCCGCTCCAGGGTCGCCGCCAGGTCCTTCTGGACCAGCCGCCAGCCCGGCCGGATGGGCTCGCCCGCCGGTGGGAACTGGATCCGCGCGGTCTCCGGAAAGCGCTCGGCGGGCAGACGCTCTCGCAT
>JANQRO010000496.1 GCA_028284525.1 Myxococcota bacterium
CGACGGAGAGCGCGAGAAACTCGAGGAGTTCGTGGCGGCGGTCGAGCTCGTCCCCACCGATCAGCGGCCGCACTTCTACCTGGCGATGATGGACGCGTACCGGGGCGACATCAAGAAGGCGCTGCGTGGCTTCGACAACGCCCGGCGGCTCGAGCCCAGCGGAGTCGCCTACACCAACATCGCCGAGATCTTCATCTACATGGATCGCATCGAGAAGGCGCATCGATTCAACGAGCTGGGGATCCAGCGCGGGGCGCCGCCGAGCGCGGTGCTCTTCAACGAGATGTTGATCGCGTGGCGCCAGGGCGACCTCCGCGAGGCGGAGAAGATCTTCGCCCGGTTGCGACAGCACTATCCCGAGGCGATCCGCACGATCAACGTCGCGCGTCTGCCCGAGCCACCGCGCCGCTTCGAGCAGTTCGCGAGCTACTGCTGTCAGAGTCCCGCCTGCGGGCCCTACATGAAGGAGCCCTGCGGCCAGCTCCAGCTCGCGGTGCGCGAGGACGAGCTCTCGGAGACCGCGGTCCTCAAACAGCTGCGGATCGAGATCGAGAAGACCAAGCGGCTGCGCGAGGTCTACCGCCAGCGCAAGGAGCTGGACATCGAAATCGAGGGGGCGCCGTCGGCCCAGTAGAGGCCGCGCCGATGCCCGTCGCGTCGACGCGCGGGTGCACGCGGCCGTCTCTACGAGCCGAGCCGCGCGTGCCCCTCGCGGAGCAACGCCTCGGTGGCCTCCCAATCGATGCACTCGTCGGTGACCGAGACGCCGTAGCGCAGGTCCGCGAGGTCGTCGGGGATGTCCTGGCGGCCTTCGTGGAGGTGGCTCTCGAGCATCATGCCGGCGATCGGGGAGGGCGCGGCCTGGGCCCGCGCGCTGCAGAGCTGCTCGATGAGACTGCCCCACACCATGGCCTGACGGCCGTGTTTCTTCCCGCTGTTGGCGTGAGAGCAGTCGACGAGTAGCCGCGGGCGCAGCCCGGCCGCCTGCAGACGCCGCGCGGCGGCGTCGATCTCGGCGGCGCCGTAGTTGGTGCCGTCGCTCCCCCCGCGGAGGATCAGGTGGGCGTCTTCGTTGCCCGTCGTCGAGATCACCGCGGTCGAGCCCTCGTCGTCGATGCCGAGGAACCAGTGGGGGTGCCCCGCCGAGCGCACGGCGTCGATCGCGATCTGGAGGTTGCCATCGGTGGAGTTCTTGAACCCCACCGGCGCCGAGAGCCCCGAGGCCATCTGGCGGTGGGTCTGGCTCTCGGTGGTGCGCGCGCCGATCGCGACCCAGCTCACCAGGTCGCCCACGTACTGCGGAGTGAAGGGCTCGAGCATTTCGGTGGCCGCCGGGACGCCCAGCTCGCCGAGGTCCACCAGGAGCTGACGGGCCAATCGGAGCCCCTTGTCCATGTTGAAGCTGCCGTCGAGGTCCGGGTCGTTGATCAGCCCCTTCCAGCCGACCGTGGTGCGGGGCTTTTCGAAGTAGACCCGCATCAGGAGCAGCAGGCGGTCGCCCAGCGCCTCGATCAGGCTGCTCAGACGCTCGGCGTACTCGAGGGCGGCGGCGGGGTCGTGGATCGAGCAGGGCCCGACGATCACGATCGGCCGGGGGTCGTCGCCCGCCAGGGCGCGGCGCAGCGCGGCCCGGGTCGTGGCGACGCGTTCGTGCACCGCGGGGGACGCCGGGACGGCGGCCACCAGGGCGGCCGGGCTGACGAGCTTCGCGGTGTCGCGGACACGGGTGTTGGAGACGGGGGGAGCGCTGGCCACGGGGATCCCTTTCGGTGGGGAACGTAGCGACCCACGCGAGAGAGCGGAGACGGGGTGCTGGCGGCGCGCGGGAGCGAGCGGAGACGGAGGCTTGGCGCCCGGTCTTGCCTGTGCGCTCGAAGTCGCTGGGGTAGGCTCCCGGCCGGAGGTGACCTGGATGGAATGGCGTGTGAGAACCCCTGGGCAACGCGGCCGCCGCACCGCGTGGCTCGCCTGCACCGTGGCGCTGGCCTGCGTACCGATTCCCGCGCTCGGCGTCGAGACGGTGACCCGGGCCGAGGTGCAGGAGTGGCTGGAGTCCGGTCGCGACGTGGAGCCGCAGTTCGCACCGGGCGACGTGCTCGAGGTCGGTGACGTGGAGAAGATCCGGCCCTTCGTCGCACCAGGTCAATTCTCGGAGTTCCAGTTCCCGGCTGTGCGGCTGGAGATCACCGAAGCCGGCGACTACTCGCCCCACCCGGTCTATCAGAACGCCACCCTGCAGTACGGCGGGCAGACGAGTCTCGACGAGGACGGCTCGCTGTTGAACTACGTCGCGGGCCAGCCCTTCTCCAACGACAAGCTCGACGCCGCCGACCCCGCGCAAGCGGGATTCATGGGGGCGTGGAATTCGAACTTCCGCTGGCAGCACTACGGCCAGCGCGTGATCCGCGCACAGACCCTCTTCCTCGAGGAGGGGGACGGCAGGGCGAGCGACTTCTCCCAGTTTCCGCCCGGGATGATCGACGGGGGCGGCACCCTGGAGCGCTCGGTCGAGATCGGCTGGATCCGCACCTACATGAACCACCTGCCCCAGCTCGCCGACACGGGATACGGCTTCGAGTTTTCGACGGCCAAGGGCGCGACCTTCAAGGAGCTCACCGAGTACTACGCCCCCTTCGAGTTCCGCGGGCAGAAGCTGATGGTGGAGCGACCACTCGATCCCCACGAAGACGACACCATCAACGCCTACCTCCCCGGCGAGCGGAAGGTCCGACGGCTCTCGGCCAAGGAGAAGGCCGACACCTGGCTCGGCTCCGAGATCACCTTCGACGACTTCTATGGTTTCGACGGACACGTCCTCGACAACACCTGGCACTACTTTGGGCGCCGCAAGGTGTTGGCGGTGATGAACTCGAAGCACGCCTATGCGCGTCATGGCGGCCCGCACTCCCGGTTGCCCGAAGACCACTGGGAGCTCCGCGAGACGATCGTCATCGAAGGCAAGCCCACGCTGAAGGGTCACCCCTACAGCAGCCGTTTGCTCTTCCTCGACGCCCAGAACTACCAGATGCTGGTGGCGCTGTACTTCGACCCGGAGGGCCGCCTGATGCGCGGGGCACTGCCCATCTACAGCTGGTCGGAAACCACCGAGGACAACCCGGAGACGAACCGCGGCGCCCACGTCTCCATGTACAAGGGCTATGCCTTCACCAACTTCCAGACGGGCCGCACGACCCTCACCAACGTGCTCGAGACGACCTACCCGGTGGCCGAGCCGAAGAAGGTGCGTCGGCTCTACCGCGTCGACAACCTGACGGCCGGGCGCTGAGCGGTGGCGGCCCAGCGCCGAGACGGTCCGCCCCGAGGCGCGCCGCTGCCGGCGGAGGGCGACGAGGGGCTCTTCAGCCAGTCGTGGTTCCCGATCTGTCTCGCGGAGGAGCTGGAGCCCGGCGCGGTGCTCGGCGTGCCCTTTCTCGACGGCCGGGTGGCGGTGTTTCGCGGTGACGACGGCGACGCGCGGGTGCTCTCCGCCTTCTGTCCCCACCTGGGCGCCGACCTCGGTGTGGGCGATGTCGTCGACGGCGTGTTGCGCTGCGCGTTCCACCACTGGCGCTTCGACGGCGCCGGGCGCTGCGTCGCTACCGGAATCGGCGACCCTCCGCCCTCTGGCGCCGCGCTCTTCTCGTACCCCGTCGCCGAGAAGTTCGGCCTGATCTGGGCCTTCAACGGCGAGACCCCGCTGTGGGAGCTTCCCGACTTCCCCGTCCCGGAAAACGAGTTGGTCGTCCGCACCCTCGCCCTCGAGGAGGAGTTCCCCGTGGACCCGTGGGTGCTCTGCTGCAACACCCCCGACGTCCAACACATCAAGGCTCTCCACGGCATCACCTTCGACGGCGGCGACCCGGAGGCCGAGTGGACCGACCACTCGATGCTCTACGACTTCCAGGGTCTCCACAAAGGCGGCGAGGTGATCGACAACCGGGTCGGGATCTACGGGACCAGCCTCTACTACCAGTCCACCGACTTCGCCGGGCGTTGGTTCGGGTTCCTGGCCCCCTTCGGCCTCCCCGCGCCCGGGCGCGTGAAGACCTACTTCGTGGTGGCGGCGCGACGCGATCTCGGACCGCCCGAGGAGGTGGAGGCCTACCTGGATTTCGTGGTGGACCTCGAGCGCCAGATCGTGATGGAGGACGAGCGGATCATGCGCACGATCCGCTTCCGCCCCGGCACCCTCACCAAGAGCGACCGTCTGCTCGGGAATTTCTTCCGCTACCTCCGCCGCTACCCGCGGGCCCACCCGGCGGCGGGCTTCATGCGCTAGACCGCCGGGTGCGGCGCGCTTGCCGGCGCGACGCGCGCGCGCCACGCATCTGCTTCCCACCGGATTCGAGTAGCGCCTCCCCGGGTTCTCCCCCCGTGTTGCGGCGACCGCGCGCAACCCGCGAGCGCTCGGCGGACAGGCCCTGCGCAGCGCGTGTGCAGCGGATCGGAAGCGCCGACGCAGCCACCGGCAACGCCCCGCACTAGAGACGCGGGGCGGAGCCACGCCGGGGTTTACTCAGATCTGGGTACGGCCGAAGCAAGGGAATCCAGGGAGGTCTGCATGAGCTGGGGAAAGAAGTCCAAGACACCCGAGGCCCTCGAGGTGCCCGCGCTCCCCGCGGCACCGGAGACCACGTACATCGATCGCGGTTGTCAGATGTCCGGCGAGCTCAAGTTCCGCGAGAACGTCCGGATCGACGGCCATGTCGAGGGAGAGATCCACGGCGACAAGACCGTGGTGGTGGGCGAGGACGCCACGATCCGCGCCCGCATCGAGGCGGCCAACGTGATCGTCCACGGCACCGTGGAAGGCGACATCGTCGCCTCTGGCGAGATCACGCTCCACAAGAGCGCCGCGGTGACCGGCGAGCTCCAGACCGGGGGCATCGTCGTCGAGCGCGGGGCGCGGCTGCGGGGCTGCATCCTGATCGGCAGCATCGAGGGCGACCACGACACCCGCCCCCACGCCGGGGACCCCGCCGAGGGCGAGGACTTCGGCCTGGGACACACCCGACAGGTGCCCCTCGACGGCTAGACGCCGCGAGCGGTGGTTTCGCTCAGGCCTCTCGCGGGGGGACCCGTCCCCACACGCACTTCGACACGAAGCCCGTCGCGGTCTCGACCGAGTCGGCGCCGGCTTCGTCGAAGAGCGTCTCCACGGGATGACGCGCGTAGTCGCGGAAGTAGGGCTCGTGGAAGGAGAGCGGGAAGCGGTCGATCGCCCAGCGCAGGGCCCCCGCATCCCGCTCCTGGACCGAGTCGACCACGGCGATGACGCCGCCGGGGCGCGTCACGCGCAGGGCCTCTCCGATCGCGGCGCGGCGGGCGGTCCCCGGCATTTCGTGGAGCAGGAACACCGAGAACACCGCGTCGAAGCGATCGTCGACGAAATCGAGGTCGGTGGCGTCCCCCCGCAGCCAGTCGACCCGACGCAGCCCCGACGCGCGACGTCGGCCTTCTCGCAGGTAGGGAGCGCTGAGATCGAGCGCCACGATCTGCGCCTCCGGGAGCGCCGCCGCGACGAAGCGGGTGGCGCTGCCGCACCCGGCGCCGAGCTCGAGCAGGCGTAGCCCGCGGCCCGTCTCGGAGCCGAGGGTCTTCTTCAGCGGTTCCACGACGAGCCGGCGCATGGCGTCGGCGGCTCCGCGAAACAGGATCTGTACCTGGTGTTCGTAGAGCATCGCCGAGCTTTCGCTCAGGTATCCGTTGGTCTGATAGTGGAAGTTGCGTCGGTAGTAGGCGGGGAGCCCTTCGAGCTCGGCACGCGCCGCCTCGTCGAAGCTGCGCGCCTCGCCCCGGCTCGCGCGGCGCGCGACGCCGATGCTGTCCCCGAGCACCCGGAGGAAATCGAGGGCGTGGCGGCGGGGCGCCGCCGGCTGGAGCACCGACCAGGGATAGACCCCGCGGGCCACCCGATCGGCGTCCTCCTCCAGCAGCCGTCGGAGCGCCCGCCCGGCGGCGCGCGCCAGGTCCTCGGGCAGCGCTTCGGGGGCCGGGAGACCGCCCAGGGCGCGGGTGCCCCGCAAGGGCAGCGACTCGAGCCAGAAGAGGCCGCTCCGCGCCGCGCCGATCGCGAGCGCGCTGGTGCGGCGCAGCTCGGCCCGGAGGGCGTCCGCAGCGGGAGCCTGGGAGAGGGTCGTCATCGTTCGAGCATCGTCGACGCCGCGACCCTCCGCAAACCGCGTCGCCGCCGCGCGCGCCCGCGGCTAGGGTGCAGCGATGGTCGCCGATCGTCGCAGCGTCCCGATCACGCCCGAGGGCGCCGCCGCGCTCCAACGAGAGCTCGACGCGCTGTGGCGGATCGAGCGCCGCCGCGTGACGGCGGAGGTGGCCGCCGCCGCCGCCCAGGGAGACCGCTCCGAGAACGCCGAGTACATCTACGGCAAGCGTCGCCTGCGCGAGATCGATCGTCGCATCCGGTACCTGCGCTCGCGTCTCGATCGGATCGCCGTGGTGGAGCGCGGGGCCGTGGCCGACCGCGAACGGGTGTACTTCGGGGCCTGGGTGGGCCTCGAGGACGACGAGGGTGTGACGCGGCGCTTCCGCATCGTCGGCCCCGACGAGTTCGACCTCGACGCCGGTTCGATCAGCGTCGATTCGCCAATCGCCCGCGCCCTCCTCGGCAAGTGCGAGGGCGATCGCGTCCGCGTGGCGCGTCCCCGCTCGGACGAACCGGCGGAGTATCGGATCACCGAGATCGACTACGACGACCCCCCGGAGTGAGGAGCGCGGACGTCGTCATCGCGGGGGCAGGGTTCGCCGGTCTCTCCTGTGCGACGGCCCTGGCCCGCCGGGGCTTCGACGTCGTGGTCCTCGAGCGCAAACGGGCACCCGGCCAGGCCATTCACACCACCGGCATCCTCGTTCGCGAGGCCGCCGAGACGCTGGCGCTCCCCCCCGCCCTGTTCCGCGAGGTGCGCCGGGTGGTGCTCTACGCACCGAATCTCCGGGCGACTGTGTTGGGGGCGCCGGACTACTTCTTCCTCACGACCGACACTGCCGGATGGATGCGGCACGTCTCCGAGAAGGCGCGCCAGGCGGGCGTGGAGCTGCGCTACGGCGAGACCCTGCGCGCGGACGGGGCCACCGCCGAGTCCGCCGTGGTCTTGCCGCGGCACGCTTTGCGCAGTCGTTGGTTGATCGGCGCCGACGGGCCGCGCAGCGCGGTGGCGCGAGCCTTTGGCCTCGGCTGCAACCGCGCCTTCCTCGTCGGCGCCGAGGTCGAGCTCCAGGGCCTCGACCTGGGCGAGCCCGACGCCTTGCACTGCTTTCTCGACCGGCGCCGCGCACCCGGCTACCTCGGCTGGGCGGTCCCCGGGGTCGGGGTTACCCAGGTCGGCCTCGCGTCGCGGCTCCCGCAGCGACCGGACCTGCGGGCATTCGCGCAGCACGTCGCGACGGTGTTCGACGCGAGCGGGCCCCGCGCCGTCGGACACCGAGGCGGTCTGATCCCGGTCGGCGGTCTGGTGTCTCCCTTCGCGCGGGGTCGAGTCCTGCTCTTGGGAGACGCCGCGGGAACGGTCTCCCCCCTCACCGCAGGCGGGATCCACACCGCGCTGCACTACGGCGAACTCCTCGCCGAGGCGCTGGGCGACCACGAACACCGGGGCGGGCCTGCTCCGGGGGCGGTCCTCTCCCGGCACTACCCGCGATTCCGGGTCAAGCGCGGATTGCGGTGGGCCCTCGAGCACCTCGCCGCCGACTGGCTGGTCGACGCGACCCTCGGCAGCGCTCCGTTCTCGGCGCTCGCGAGGACCGTGTTCTTTCGGCGCAATCGGCTTCCCCGCCCGGGCGCGGGGGGTGGTAGTGTTCGGCCGACCCCACCAGGAGCCTCCGACGATGATCCATCTCCACTACTGGCCGACCCCCAACGGCAAAAAGGTGACCATCCTCCTCGAAGAGTGCGGTGTCCCCTACAACATGATCCCGTGTCGGATCGCGAAGGGCGACCAGTTCACCGACGAGTTCCTGCACATCAGCCCCAACAACCGGATGCCTGCGCTGGTCGACGACGAGCCCGCCGACGGGGGCGACCCCGTCTCCGTCTTCGAGTCGGGCGCGATGATGATGTACATCGCCAGCAAGGTCGGCCGCTTCTATCCCAGCGACCTGCGCGCCCGGGCCGAGGTGGACCAGTGGGTGATGTGGCAGATGGCCAACCAGGGGCCCAAGCTCGGCGAGTGCGGCCACTTCCGTCGTCTCGGCGATCGCGAAGGCGACCAGTCCTACGCGGTCGCCCGCTTCACCGACGAGGCCAATCGGCTCTACGGCGTGATGAACAACCGGCTCTACGACCGGCGCTACCTCGCCGGCGACGAGTACACGATCGCCGACATGATCTCGTACCCCTGGGCCGTGAACTGGGAATCCCAGGGCCAGGACGTCGGGGAGTTCCCGTATTTCAAGCGCTGGCTCGACGAGCTCTCCGCGCGGCCGGCGGTCGAGCGCGGCATGGCCGTGGGCGCCGACCTCAGCATCGACCTCGACAGCATGAGCCCCGAAGAGATGGCCGCGCTCCGCAAGATGCTCTACAACCAGCGCGCCCGCCCGGCACCCGCGGGCGGGCTCCTCTAGGCCGGGCCGGCACCGGCGGGTGGGCTCCTCCAGGCCGGGCCGGCACCCGCGGGCGGGCTCCTCTAGGCCGGGCCGGCACAGGCGCCGGCGCCTCCAGGCCTTCGGTCTACGCCCGGGGCGCGGAGCCGCGCGGCGCCAGGGGTTCCCCCACGCCGAGCACCTCCCGCACGACCAGCAGGAGCTTGATGGCGAACATCTGATCGTGGAACTCGAGGCCGCGCTCGGTCGACACCGGCTCGGCCAGCGGGAAGTCGAGCGTCTCGAGGGTCTGGCGTCCGAGGACGATCGGGATGATCGGGATCGATCGCTTGCGGGCGTGCTCGATGTCGCGGTGGAGGGATTCCGCTCGGTCGGCCCCCTCGCTACATAGGACCAGCACGACGTCGCTGTCGCCCACCGACTCCTCCGCCGTCATCGCCCGCGACGCGTCGAGGGCGGTATCGATCAAGAAGCGGATCTCGCGAGCGGCTTGCGCTTCGGTGTCGAGGTGGCTGACGAACACCTGGGAGTCGGGCATCGCGGGACGATAGCGCCCCGTCCGTCCCCCAGTCCGGGTGAGCGGCCGGGATTGAGCTATGCATAGCGCTCGATGGCAGCCGGCGAGCTCTACGCGTTTGGGTGGATCGGGTCCGTGCTGCTCTCGACGGCGGTCGCGAGCTCGAAGAACCGCAGCGGGTGCGCGTGGCTCGCGATGGGTGTCGCCGCCGGGCCGATCGG
>JANQRO010000505.1 GCA_028284525.1 Myxococcota bacterium
CTCGGCCAACCACCCCGGGGAGCTCGAGCGGGCCCGGGCCATCGTGCGCGCCGCCGCCCGCGCTGGTGCCGATGCGGTGAAGCTCCAGACCTACACCGCGGACACCCTCACCCTCGACGCCGACGGGGACGGGTTCCGGGTCGGGGGCGGCACACCGTGGGAAGGCGAGCGGCTCTACGAGATCTACCAGCGCGCAGCGACCCCCTGGGCGTGGCACGCGACGCTCTTCGCCCTGGCGCGCGAGCTCGGCCTCGACTGCTTTTCGTCCCCCTTCGATCCGAGCGCCGTCGCCTTTCTCGAGCCCCTCGACCCCCCGGCCTACAAGATCGCGTCCTTCGAGCTCGTCGATCTCGGGCTGATCGAGTGCTGCGCGCGCACGGGGCGCCCGCTGGTGATGTCCACCGGAATGGCGAGCCGCGAGGAGATCGCCCGCGCCCTCGGGGTCGCCCGCAACGCGGGGGCGAGCGGTGTCGTCCTGCTCAAGTGCACCAGCGCCTACCCGGCACCGCCGGAGGCGCTGCACCTGCGCACCCTGCGCGCTCTGGCCGACGACTTCGGCGTGCCGGTCGGGCTCTCCGACCACAGCCTCCACCCCGAGGTGGTGGTGGGCGCGGTCGCGCTCGGCGCGTCGCTGGTCGAGCGACACCTGACCCTCGCTCGTGACGACGGCGGCCCCGACGCGTCGTTCTCGATGGAGCCCGACGAGTTCGCGGCGATGGTGCGTTCGATCCGCCTCACCGAGGCCTCGCTCGGCGCGGCGCGCTACGGGCCGACCGAATCGGAGACGTCGACGCTCCGTTTTCGGCGCTCGCTCTTCGCCGTGGCCGACATCGACGCGGGGGCCCCCTTCACGGCGGACAACGTGCGCTCGATCAGGCCCGGCGATGGTCTGGAGCCACGCCACCTGGAGGCGGTGCTGAAACGGCGGGCCCGCCGGCGGATTGCCCGGGGGACGCCGTTGCGCTGGGAGCATCTGGGCTGAACCCCGGCCCCGAGAGCCACCCGCGCGCCGCGAGGATGCGCTTGGCGCCTGGCAGGAGCTCCGCCCCGAGCTCGGCGCTCGTCGCATCCAGGGAGACCGGCGGGCAGCAGCGCAACTCGCGGTACTCGCCACGACCCGCCGCCGCCCATCCGGCCCGCAGCCGCGAGTAGGGCAACGGGACCTCGACTTCGAAGACCAGCTCGCAGGTGTCCCGCGCCGTGCTGTCGAGCACCGCGAAGGGGCGCGACACCCGCACGTCGCGGCCACGCACGCCCACCTCCTCTTCGAGCTCCAGAAAGAGCTGGCTCTGAGCCGACACCCGTCGCGCGCCCACGCGCGCGCGCGGATCGATACCCCCGCTCGGCGCGAGCTCCCAACAGCCGGGCGCCTGGTGCATCTCCGGCGATCGCCGCCCGAGGACGACGCCGTCCTCGCACGAGAGCAGCGCGGTCACCGCGATCGCGCGCAGCCGCAGCGCCGCGGCCAGCGACTCCGAACGCCGCTGGGCGACCCAGTAGCGGTACGGCACGAAGGCGCACACCCAATGGGTGGGCCGCTGCTCGAGGAGCGTCAGGATCTGGCCATCGAAGAGGACCGCCCTCCCCCTGGCGCGTTCGCGTTCCCACAGATGGTCGATGCGCTCTTCGATGTCTCGGCTCGGTCGCGGCACCAGGCTTTCGTAGAGTTCGGGCAACCGCTCCAGCGCACTCAGCTCCAATAGGCCATCTCCGCGGGCGACAGGTCTCGGGTCACGATCGATCTCCGGGGCGAACGCGAAACAAGGGCTCCAGCACCGGGCCCCGCAACCTCTCGCGGAGGGTCTCGGTCGCGAGGGCGCGGTCGACCCGGTCGCAGACGGCGCGGTACACGTCGACCAGGGTCTCGAGCAGGTCGGGGGTGTGTGCCCAGGAGAGGTTGTGGGTGCCGAGGCACAGCACGCCGGCCGCGGCACTCTCTTGCTGGAAGAGCGTCTTCACGTCCCATTCAGAATAGGGGCCGACCGCGCGAAAGTGGAGAAAGCTCCAGCTCGGGTGGCCGCCGACGTCGAGCCAGGGGCGTGGCGCCGCGAGCCCGCCCAGGGCCTCCAGGAGCACGGCGCCGCGCTCGGCGAGCCGCTTGGGCACCTGCTCCCGGTCGACCTTGTCGAGGACGGCGCGGCCCGCGGCCAGCGACAGGGTCTCGCCTCCGAAGGTGCCCGACACGAACACCTCTTGCATCGCGCGCATGAGTTCGCGGTGTCCCACCAGCGCGGCCAGGGGCATACCGTTGGCGAGGCCCTTGCCGAAGGTGGCGAGGTCGGGGGTGACGCCGAAGGCCTCCTGGGCCCCGCCCCGGGCAAAACGCAGCCCGGTCACCATCTCGTCGAAGACGAGGAGCGCCCCGGCGGAGCGGGTGAGCCGCGCGACCTCTTCGAGGAAGCCCGGCTCGGGCCAGGTGGCGCTCATCGGCTCGAGGATGACGGCGGCGTAGCCGTCGGGGTGGGCGTCGAGGAGCGCGGCGAGGGACGGCGCGTCGTTGTACGCGAAGGACGCGGTGAGGGCGCGGGTGGCCGCCGGCACCCCGAGGTCGCGGGGCGTCGAGCCGATGTACCAGTCGTGCCATCCGTGGTACCCGCACACCGCCACGCGTCCGCGCCCGGTCACGGCGCGGGCGATGCGGATCGCGCCCGACGTCGCGTCGCTGCCGTTCTTGGCGAAGCGCACCTGCTCGGCACACGGGATCCAGTCGACCAGGCGCTCGGCGACCTCCGCCTCGAGGGGATGGGCCAGCGAAAAGGTGATTCCGACGTCGAGCTGTGCGCGCAGCGCCGCATCGACGTCGGGGTCTCGATACCCGAGGAGCAGACTCGCCAACCCACTCACCAGATCGAGGTAGCGGTGGCCGTCGAGGTCCCAGACGTGCGCGCCCTCTCCGCGGGCGACGAAGAGCGGCGACGCCCCCACCGGCAGGTGGGTCGGGCTCTTGCTGAAGGTCTGCGAAGCGAGCGGGATCGTCTCGAGGGCGCGCGCGAGGTGGCTCTCCGAGCGGGCGTAGCGACTCACGCCGACACCTCGAGGGCCCCGTCCCGGCGGGGCGTCGTGCTCAGCGCCAGCACCTCCCGCCACCCGAAGGCCGGGCGCCTCGGATAGAGCGCGCGATACATCCGCCGCACGAAGCGCAGGTCCTCTTCGCGGTCGACGGTCCAGCGCAGGTCGGCGAGGTCCTCCTGCGCCTGGCGCACGGCGTGGAGTCGGAAGCGCTCGGGGTGTCGCCAGATGAACCGCGTCACGTGCTCGCGGTCGGCGGGGTCTCGGCTTGCCGCGGCCGCTTCGCGCAGGGCACCGCGCTCGACGACTTCGACGTCGAGGCCGTCGGGCAGGTGGCGCTCGAGAACGTTGGAGCTGTAGTCCGCGCCGCTGTGGCGGTGGCGCTCGACCACGTCCTCGATGAGGGTCGGGTCGGTCAACGGACAGTCCCCGGTGAGCCGGACGATCGGGTCTCCCGGCCGCGCCTCGACGGCGTCCAGACACCGCGCCAGGACATCGTCCAGGGAGCCGCGGTGGCAGTCGACATCGAGCTCGCGACACAGGGCCGCGACCGGGTCGTCGCTCGGCTCGTCGCTGGTCGCCACCACCAGCTCGAGCCCGGCCGCGCGCCGCACCCGCTCGATCTGCCGCGCGAGCATCGGCGCCCCCTCGAGATCGCGAAGCACCTTACCCGGGAGACGCCTCGAGCTCATCCGCGCCTGCAGCACGGCCAGCGCCACTAGCCGCCTCCGCTGCCGAGGGCGTAGTAGTCGCCGTAGGATTTGCGCAGGATCGAGTCGCACCAGCGCGACTCGAAGGGATCGCGCCCGTCCCGAGTCACCCACGCGTCGCCGCGGTCCATCCAGACCTTCTGCCACACCACCTCGTAGATGCCCGACGCGGTGAAGATCCGCGCGTGGGGTGCGCTCGGCTTGTAGCAGTAGACCGCTTCGTCGGCGATGTGGTGGTTGCGGTTGCGCTGGTTGCGCAGGGGCAGGAACTCGCGGATGAAGAGCACCCCGCCCTCCTCGAGGGCCGCGTCGATGTTCGCCACCGACTGGAAGAGGGTCTCCCGAGAGACCCAGCAGAACACGTCGTCGACGACCACGAGGTCGAAGCGCCCGCGCAGCTCCGGGTCGTCCCGCAGCGGGTGGTCGGCGATCGTGCCCCGCAGCAGCTCGACCCGCTCTCCGTAGGACCGGCGCCCGAAGGCCACCGCCTCCGCCGACGGCTCGACCCCGTAGCACTCGGCACCCGTGGTGGCGGCGAAGTGATGGAGGAGATCGCCGTAGTTGCAGCCGAACTCGAGCATCCGCCGCGGCGTCACCCCGGCCTCGGCCAGCTCGGCGGCGATCGTCGCCTTGAGCGGTCGCAACACCGAGGGGTCGGCCCCCGCGAAGTTGCGGCGGAAGAAGTCGTCGGCCTCGCTCTCGAGATAGCGGTGGTCCTGGGGAGCGTGGGTCACATGGGTCTCGGCGCCCCCGGACTGCAGAGGTCCTGGGCGAGAAAGAGCAGATACTCGGGCACACGGGTGTTGATGTTGATCTTGCGCAGGCTCGGGAGCACGGGGCGCAGGTTGGTGTCGTCGGGAAGCGGCCGCAGCGCGATGTCGGGCATCGGCTCGCCCTCGGCACCGAAGCAGTTGTAGAGCAGGGGTACGCTCTTGAAATCGAAGTCGCGGAGCTGGTGAGCGGCGCCGACGATCCCGAGGGCGCGCAGACTGCGTGTCCACTGGTCGAGCCAGTAGCGCGACTTTTCGTCGTAGCGATCCGTGGCACGGGGGTAGGCGAACTCGAGCTGGACGAGGTTGTCCTCTTCGCCGGCGAGCCGACCCGGAAACGAGACGCGGTTGATCGCGTGCTCGGGGTCGCCCACGATCAGCTCGGTGAAGTCGCAGTGCAACGGGCGGTCGAATTCGAAGCTCCCCAGCACGAACCGGTCGGGATCGAGGGCGGGGAGCGGCTGACCGAGGAGGTCGCACAGCGAGGCGGGCGACCCACACCAGTAGACCCGGGGCGCCCCGAGACGACGCCCCCCCGACTGCACCCAACGCACCTGTCCCGCGCCGGCGTCGAACTCGACCCCGTAGTCGTCGGCACCGAGCAGGAGCTCGACGCCGCGCGCCTCGAGCTTGCGCCGAAACGCCTCGGCGAAGCCGGCAAAGCCGCCCGTGGCGGGGTAGAGCAGCGCCTCCCCGCGCCCCTGGCGGACGCTGTCCTGGTAGGCCCGAGAGCCGATGTCGGCGGCCGCCCGGCGGCGGGCACGCGGGAAGAACCAGGGGTAGATGTTGACCAGCACCCGCCAGGGCTCGACCCCGAACTCGAGATGACGGATCTCCGAGGGGTAGGACGCGAGCACCTCCTCGTGGATGAAGCGCGCAAAGTCCGGGCCGTAGGCGTCGGCCAGACGCGCCTCGGTGGGCGGCTCGGCACCGATCGGGTCGACGAGCTCCCCGGGGCGGAGCAGCGCCTCGAGCTCTTGCGGCCACTCCTCCCGAGGCGCGTTGTACGGGATCTGATGGCCGCGCAGCACCATCCCGCGGCGGTGCTCGACGTGGCGCACCGCACCGTCGATCACGTCGGTGAACAGCCGGGTCACGAACTCCGAACGCATGTACGCGAGCCCGTGGAACCCGAAATCGAAGCGCCGCCCGTTGGCGTTGTGGAAGGAGCGGTCCATCCCCCCGACCTGCGACGAGCGGTCGACCAGGGCGGTCCGGTAGCCCCACCCCGAGAGGAGGTGCGCGAACACGAGCGCCGCCAGGTTGCTCCCGACGACGATGGCGTCGACGCGCTCGACTTCGCCGCCCTTCATCGACCCCGCTCCGCCGGCGCGTAGGCGCCGCGCTCTTCGCGGCGCAACACGCTCACCGAGAGACGCGAGTCGCCGCTCCCCAGCGCCGGCGGCTCCCCGACCGTTTCGTGATAGAGACAGCGATACGCCGGGTTCCAGAGAAACATCCGCCGGTAGTCCATCTTGTAGGTGTGACACCCGGCGGCGTGCTGGTAGTGCACCCGGGCGGGGCGTTCGCTGTGGAAGTCGTAGAGCAGCAGGTGCCCGCCCTCAGCGAGCACCCGGTCGCTCTCGGCCGCGATGCGGAACAGATCGCCGCGATCGGCCACGTAGAGAAAGAAGCCCAGGATCACGAGGTCGAAGCTCTGGTCGGCGTAGGGGAGCGCCTCCGCGGTCGCCCGCGTCATGCGAACCCGCGGATCGCGTCGCGCGCCGACACGCAACGCCTCGAGGGAGGGATCGGCACCGGCCACCACGGCCGGGGTCGACGCGTCCGCCAAGCGCGACAGCCGCCAGCCGTCCGCGCTACCGACCTCGAGCACCCGGCGTGGCTGGATGGAGAGCCCGCGCAGGACCCGCAGCGGCGGATCGTCGAGACGCACCGGGTCCGACTCCGCCCGGGCGTTGCGTCGGTAGTACGCGTCGCCTTCGAAACGCACGAAGGCGTCGCGCTGCGCGCGACGGCGCGCAGCCGGCGCAGGGGTCGGCGGGGTGGCAGCAGGCGAGCTCACAGCAGCTCCCTCGCGGCGCGACTCACCTCGTCGACGACGCGTTCGACATCGCCGTCGGTCATCGCCGGAAAGAGCGGGATCGAGAGCGCGCGGGCGGCGAAGTCCTCGGCGTGGGGACACGGCGTGCTGGCGAGCCCGCGCTCGCGGTAGAGAGGCTGTCGGGTGAGCGGGGGGTAGTGGAGCTGGGCGCCGATGCCGCGGGCGAGGAGCCCCTCGAAGAGCGGCCGGCGCCGCTTCGCCTCCCGTACCCGGAGTACGAAGAGGTGCCAGGCGGGGTCGACGTCGGGGGCGAGCGCCGGGAGCTCCAGACGGTCCTCGGCGGCGAAGGCGTCGAGGTAGCGCGTGGCGATGGCCCGCCGCCGCTCGAGAAAGCGCGGGAGCTTGGCGAGCTGGCTGCGCCCGAGCGCGCAGAGCACGTCGGGGATGCGGTAGTTGAAGCCGAGCTCGCGGATCTCGTAGTACCAGGGCCCGTGCTCCTCCTGGGCCTCGGGATCGCGCACGACGCCGTGGCTGCGGAGCCGCGCGGCGCGTTCGCACCACTCGCGGCGATCGCTCAGGATCGCACCGCCCTCCCCCGTCGCGATCGCCTTCACGGGATGGAAGCTGTGAACCGCGGCGTCGGCCCACTGGGCGGGAGAGCGCCCGCGATAGCGCGCGCCGAGGGAGTGACACGCGTCGGCAATCAACGCCACCCCGTGCCGAGCCGTCAGGGCGCTCAGCGCTTCGTAGTCCGCCGGGTGGCCGGCGTAGTCGACGGGTGCCCAGACCCGGGTGGTCGCGCGCGTCGCGGCCTCCGCCGCCTCGGGGTCGAGGGTGCCCGTCGTCGGTTCGACGTCGACGAAGCGCGGCGTCGCACCGAGGTAGAGCGCCGCGTTGGCGGTCGCGGCGAAGGTCAGCGGCGAAGTCACGACCTCGGTCCCGGGCCCCACCCCGGCCGCCTCGTAGGCCAGGTGGAGCGCCGCCGTCCCCGAGCTCACGGCGACCGCCCCGGCCACGCCCTCGCGCGCCGCGAGCTCGGCCTCGAACGCAGCGACCTCGGGCCCGGTGGTGAGCCAGTCCCCCCGGAGCGCCGCGCTCACCGCGGCGACGTCGTCCTCGTCGATCCACTGGCGGCCGTAGGGCAACGGGGTCCCGACCGGGTCAGCCATCGACCCAGCCGCGCAGCGTGTCGACGTCGAGCCACTCCTCGTTGTTGTCGCTGGTGTATTCGAAGCCGTTCGGCACCGGCGTCCCGTTGGGAAA